>CAZNFE010000601.1:0-1507 GCA_964571945.1 uncultured Pseudomonadales bacterium | reverse complement strand
GACGATCTCCATGGATAGTAAAAGGCAGAGATCGAACATCAATGATCCCCCCGGCAGCACCGGGCATCTTCGATTTAAATAAAACATATTTTCGACTGGCTGACAAATCCGGTACGGCTGGACGACGATTCGAGTGGCTTCGCCTAGCCTTGGTACAACAAATTGGCGATAGCACCCTGATATGACATCATTTTCTCAGCCGAGACACCCACATAGGGCGGTCCCACACTCATGGAATCAGCCACTGTCCAGGCTTGCTCGATTCTCTTTCTGACATAATCGGGTTTACCGCATATCACAAACGCTTTCACCATCTCATCCGGCACAAAAAGTGCTGCATTCTGATTGGTCTGGGCTGCATGTTGTATTTTTCTGGCTGCTTCGCCGAAGCCATGGGCTTCGAAAAAGGACTGATACTGCACGGCAGCAGCGTACATTGCAACGGTGCCTTTACCATCTTCTATCGCCTCTTGTTCATCCTCATTCGGTGCACAGAAAAACCACAAGTTCAGATCAATTTCACCACGGGCACGGCCTGCTTTTGCCAGGCCTTTTGCCAGATCCGGCTGGATATGCTCAACGGCCCATTCTACTGACCAGATCGGATGCCCCATCACGCCGTCGGCAACTTCCGCAGCCAGTCGAACCGCAGGTCCCCGCAGAGGTGCCAGCCAAATGGGTATCTGCTCTCGAAGCGGTGGCGCCATCGGTGCCAGAGAGGTGGCATAGCTGGAAAAATACTCCCCGGAAAATGGTTCCAGACCTTGTTGCGCACCGGCGATGATATGTCGTATTGCGGCGATGGTTTCACGCATGTGAGTGAGCGGCTTAATCTCGGGAGCGCCAAACATGCCTGTTGTAATTGCCGCCACACTGGTACCTAATCCCAGCGTGAATCGGCCATTACTGATGCGATCAAGATCAATGGCCGTCACCGCCGTTTCGAATGGGCTGCGGGCAGCAGCGATAGCAATGCCGCTGGCAATTCTGATGTTTTTCGTGGCAGCAGCAGCCACGGCAAGGGCCGTAAAGGGAGGGCCCCATACCTGGGGAGCAAAAACACCTTCAAGACCCTGCTCTTCTGCCTGCTTTGCCATGCCAGTGATAATATCTGCATGGGCTGGCATGACGGTACCCCAATATCTGCGCGCCTTCTTGCCTGATGCGGTCATTCGATCAATTCCTCCGGCTTAGAAACGCTCAATAATGATTGCAGGTGCCATGCCACCACCGGTGCACATAGTGACCAGTCCCGTGGCAAGTTCCCGGCGCTCCAGTTCATCCAGCAGGGTTCCGATCAGAATCGCACCGGTTGCACCGATAGGATGACCCAGTGCTATCGCTCCGCCGTTCACGTTTACCTTTGCATCATCCACATCCAGCTCTCGCATAAACTTGATGGGAACTACAGCGAACGCCTCATTCACTTCCAGCAAGTCGATATCATTCATGCTCATGCCTGCCTGTTTTAACGCTTTCTTTGCCGCTGGAACAGGCGCATTTAACA
>CAZNFE010000600.1:0-1519 GCA_964571945.1 uncultured Pseudomonadales bacterium | reverse complement strand
ACTGGTTTGTCTGTGGACAGAGTTTCGGTGCCACGCTCACCTTCAGGTATGCTGTAAACCATCCGGCACGAATAAGAGGTCATATCTTTACAAATTCAGTCTCTGCCTTTGGTGGGGTGGATACATCCCCTGAGAATCGACAAAAAATCAATCAACAGGCTGATCTGATTGTTGCACAGGGCAGATCCGTCCTGGAGCAGATGCCCATTCACCCCAAACACGCCAGAAAATTACCGGGCGCCATCCGGCATGCATTAATGCAGGATGCGGACAAACTAAATCCAGTTGGTATTGCCAATACCATTCGTAACGTCGCCGGATCGTCGGTCACCAGTATTCTCTCCAGTCTACCCATGCCCAATCTGCTGGTCTGTGGCACACGAGAAAAAGCTTTTGAGAATGGACGGTTAGTAGCCGAACAACGCATCGAGAATCTTCAGGTAGTTACGGCTGACGTTGGACATGCGGTGAATATTGCAGCGGCTGATATTTTCAACAAAGCTGTGCTAGAGTTCATGCAACGCTATACAAGTGGATGATCGAATTTTTTGCGGCCTGTTAACAGCCACTCCGGTTAAACATGAAACTAATCGAGCAACTCAAACAAGCGACCCAGCTGCAGATCTCGGGGCAAATCGACAAGGCAGAGCAGATTTACCTCCAGGTGCTGAAGCAGGACCCCGGAAATATCGACGCAAAACACCTGCTCGGTCTAATCCGCAGCAATCAGGATCGGGAACAGGAGGCGGTGGCGCTCATCGAAGAGGCTATTCGTGCCAAACCAGACGAATCTGCCTTTCATCACAACATCGCCGGAATTTATCGACGTTTGGGACGGCTGGAAGAATCGGAGCAGGAATTCCGCCGTGCAATCGAACTCAAAGCAGATTATGGAGAGGCTTATCAGGGATTATCTGAAGTCATCAAATTCGAACAAGACGATCCCATCATTCAGCAGACTGTCGAGCAGGTACAACGACTGGACATGGATGACAAGATCAAGAGTTATTTCTACTTTGCCGCAGCCAAGATGCACGCAGATATTGGAGATTATGATACCGCCTTCCGGTGTTACCAGAGCGGCAATAACACGGCACATCGTAAATTTCCCACTGAACAGCATCGCCAGTGGGTAAAAGATAATATCTATATCTTCTCCCGTTACTACTTCAAGGGTCGGCCCCCGGAAGGGCTGGAAAGCGATCTGCCGGTTTTTGTGGTGGGCATGCCGCGTTCCGGCACAACGCTTGTTGAACAAATACTGGCGAGCCACTCACAGGTTTTCGGCGCCGGTGAACTCAACGATATTAAACGAATCGCGCACTCCGCAACCAATTATAGCCAGATCAAGGCTCCCTACCCGAACTGCGTGCCGATGCTGAAATCAGGCGCCGTGAACACCATGGCAGAGGAGTATCTGAACCGGCTTGGAACACTAAACCATGAAACCGACATCACCCGGACTCTGTATTAACACACGCTCACATACCTCTATTACAGGCCGCTCTTTCTGAAAGGC
>CAZNFE010000599.1:0-1526 GCA_964571945.1 uncultured Pseudomonadales bacterium | reverse complement strand
CGGCCTTATTGGTTCCAGCCTCACAAGCCGTGCAACCCGGCTGAATGTCTGGTGAGACCGGCATATTCCTGCCAATGGTGATTGCATCAGCGTAACAGTATCAAGAAAGTCAAAAAAGTGCGCCAGAAAAAATCCGGTCTGCCGCAATTGGAACTGCATGATGCTGCCCCTTAATTCTGTCCCTGGAAATCTGCTTTGTGATATGGTTCGGATCAATCAACAAGGACCTGGTGCTTATGCATTATACCTGGGATTTACCTTACGACTCACGCCGATCGCCGGTAATGGCTGCGAACATAGTAGCTACTTCTCAGCCACTTGCCGTCCAGGCTGGCATCAGCATGTTACAAAAAGGTGGTAATGCTGTCGATGCGGCAATTGCAACTGCCATCACGCTGACAGTTGTGGAACCGAACAACAACGGCATCGGCAGTGACGCTTTTGCACTGGTCTGGGATGGCAATGAATTGCACGGGCTGAATGCATCCGGACGATCACCTGCTGCCTGGTCACCAGAACGATTTAGCGACAGAAGCGAGATGCCCATGTCTGGCTGGAACGCGATTACCGTTCCCGGTGCCGTCAGTGGTTGGGTAGCACTGTCAGAGAAATTTGGCAAACTGCCTTTTTCTGATTTATTTGAAACAGCCATCAATTACGCTGCCAATGGATTCCAGGTAGGTCCCATTTCGGCGCTGTTTTGGGAAAGAGCAGCCACCACCTACAGCAAGTTCGACAGTTTTATGCAGACCTTCATGCACAACGGCAGGGCTCCAGCAGTCGGAGCATTGACCACCTTGCCGGATCATGCGCAAACATTAGCCGCTATCGCCAGGACCAATGGCGAATCATTCTACAGAGGAGAATTAGCTGAGAAGATAATCGCTGATTCAACAGCACATGAAGGAGTGATGACGCTGGAGGATCTTGCCAATCATTCAGCCGACTGGGTAACCCCGATTAACAAAGACTATCATCTGCAAACGTTTCACGAAATTCCACCTAACGGGCAGGGTTTGCTTGCGCTGATTGCACTGGGAATTCTTGAACACTTCGATATCAGTCAATACCCTCTTGAATCTGTGGAAAGCGTTCATCTTCAGATCGAAGCAATCCGACAGGCCTATGCCATTATTGAAAGACAACTGGCCGATCCGGATTTTATGCGACATCCGGCCAGCTACTTTCTCGACATCGAATTTCTTCGCCAAAAAGCCGCTGAGATCAATCTTAACCGGGCTTCCTCCATCCTGGCCAGAGTGCCTGCAAATCCGGATACGGTTTACCTGACCACCGCTGATTCTGCAGGCATGATGGTGTCTATGATTCAATCAAATTATCTGGGCTTCGGCTCCGGTATCGTGGTACCCGGCACCGGAATAAGCATGCAAAATCGAGGCTGGGGTTTCACTCTGGAACCGGGTCATCCAAATCAGGTGGCGGGTGGCAAGAGACCGTATCACACAATTATTCCAGGTTTTGCCACACGCGATAACGCAGCATTGATGAGTTTTGGTGGCATGGGG
>CAZNFE010000598.1:0-1550 GCA_964571945.1 uncultured Pseudomonadales bacterium | reverse complement strand
CCTATCAAACGTGGCAGTCTCTGCATACCGCCATAACCGGGAATCAGTCCCAGCTTCACTTCCGGCTGACCCAACTGGGCATTTTCCGTGGCGATTCTATAGTGCGTACTCATAGCCAGTTCGTTGCCGCCTCCCAGTGCAAATCCGTCCACCAGCGAAATGACCGGTATTGCAAGATTCTCCAGTTTGGAGAAAACCGCCATGTTGTCGATCGCCAGTTTTTCTATAGCATCTGCTGATTTACCGATAAATACTTCAATGTCAGCACCGGCTACAAACGCTCTGCCTCCACCACGAATAATTAATGCATCAACTTTTTTTCCAGCCAGAGTGCCCAGGCTATCAACCTCTTCCACCGCTTCCGCCAACTGGGCCAGCAAAGCCTCACTCAGCGCATTCAGTGCATCCGGTCGCGTCAGTGTGACGATGCCGATCTGATCGACAATCTTCAAATCGATGAACCGGCCTTGCAGCGAATCGGCTTTCTGCAGGATCTCACCGGAATAATCTGCCTCGTAGTCAGCCACTGATTTATCTGCTTGTTGGGCCTGTACCAGAGCAACCCCTTTGGGTTTCTCCATGACCCCATCAAGCATTTTCTGTTGAATTTCCGGCAACTGTTTCAGCGTCACAACTTCCAGATCTTCCTGCTCCATAACAATGTGCTGCTCTGCCAGCAATCTGATCGTTTCGTCCGCCTGGCTGGCCCGGTACATATGTGAGCCCAGGATGGAAAGATTCGTCTTACCACGAAGGATGATGTAGCCGGAGGGCATTTCATCCGCTTCATCATAGTCACGCAACAGAAAAGTGCTGAAGTGCATGGTGCTTTGATCAGGTCTTTCAATGATAAAATCAGGGCTTATGCGCGGTCCGAATACATTCCATATAGCTTTCCCGAGAGCACGAGCAGTAAGCATGAATTCGGAATGGTACTCTGTGTTAGGGATACCTTCCGCTGTGAGCGGATCCGGCATATCTGCAATCAGTTGAAAGTTATCCAGATCGATTAATTGAGCATTTTGAATGCCCGTTCTTTTTAATGCAGCAATTCCGGCCTTCTCCTGGCTGGAGGACACCATGAATACCAGATTTGCATGCCGGTTCCGGGCAGCTTTAGCGAACTCCAGAGCATACTCATCAGCACCCCAGATGAGCCCTCTTCTACCTGGAGCCAAGTGTATTTCCGAAAATATTTGCTCCGCTGAAGCCTGTCTGAAAATCAGTTGCTTTTGCCGCATCCAGACCCAGCGCGCATCCATGACAAAGCGTTGCTTGTCGTAGTAGAACGACTCTTTGTATTCTCCTCTAAGACCCTGGCCTGTAGCTCCGAAAAAAACCAGGTTCCCATGATCAGATAACACGGAGGTGAGTAGTGGAAAATTGCGACCGCCCGTGTGCTCAAAGACCTTATCCACCGGTTTGTTATCATTGGCAGCAAATACAGCTTCACGAAAAGGCTCGGTGCGATCCCACCAACTCTCGTAATTCTCATCAGCATCAATCACACCGTAAACTTCTTCGGGGATATCCTTTCGATTTACGAATGC
>CAZNFE010000597.1:0-1552 GCA_964571945.1 uncultured Pseudomonadales bacterium | reverse complement strand
GCCACAGGTCAGGGCACTTCCCCGCTGACAGTCCGTAATCTGGCAGCAAAATCGATTACATTAGATTCTCTGGCCGGTTTCATGCCGACCGTTCGTCCCTCTTCCAATGCTGTTTGTAAGGCAACGCCCGTGCTCACCCGGTACATGGCCCACAATGTACCGACTCGATTGGCTGAAGCACAATGCAGCAATAACAATCCCCGGTTTTTATCCTCGAAGATGCTGGCAAATTTACGCACATCATCGTCGCTGGGTGCCTGTTTGCCGATGGGAATATTACTGTATGCAAGGCCTGCTTTTTGCATGGCTGCCGCTTCCGCTGCAACTCCTTCCTGCGGTGTTCTGAGATCGATCACAGAGTTAAACCCTTCTCGAACCAGCAGTTCGATACCTCCTTCCCTGATTACTCCCGAGGTAGCCATGCTGGGAGTAGTTCTGTTGTAGTTGAAAATTCGCTCATCGATCCGGTTGCCAAACGGCACCATGGCAATCTGTTTTTCTTCTGTATCTGCCCACGATTGTGCCACCAGACCCGGCAACACGAATAGCAACATCACCAGTTTAAGTTGCTGTTTCATTGTTTTACATCCTCAAATCTTTTTGCATCACCAAATCAAATTGCACATATTTGTTTTCCAACCACTCGCGTTGCCGCAGTATGATATACCTCGACCAGGTCGACAACAGGTATAGGAAAATTGACGAATATCCCAAACGCATTACTGGAAGCGCTTGGCATTGAAAGCCAGGATATCGTCAATATTTCAACATTGGGCGGCGGCGTCTCGGCAGATATCTGGCGAGTTGACCTGCCCCGGCAATCAATTGTGATAAAACGCGCTTGTGGCGTTTTGCGTGTCAAGGCTGACTGGCAGGCATCTCCGAAACGCTACCAGAGTGAAGTGGACTGGCACAATTTGGTACGTTCTATGCTGCCTGATTCAGTACCACAAATCATTGCAGTAGCACCTGAACACAGCGCCTTTTCCATGCCTCTGCTGGATTATCCACTCTGGAAAACTGAATTACTGAACGACAACATAGACTTGTCCTTTGCCGAGCAGGTCGCAAAACAATTGGCACAAGTCCATGCCATGAGTGCTGGCCGGGCCGACATAGCAGTGCAGTTTGCCCACGATGACCTGTTCACTGCGTTACGAGTGGAACCCTATTTCCTGACTGCCGCTGGCAAATACGCCGTGATTCAGGATAGATTACGGGAATTGGGGACCAATCTTCTCAAAACCAAATTGGCGCTGATGCACGGAGACATCAGCCCGAAGAATATTCTTATCGGTAACGGCACGCCTGTTTTTCTGGATGCAGAAACAGCCTGCTACGGTGATCCTGCATTTGACATGGCATTCTGCCTCACCCATCTGATGCTGAAATGCCTGCTGCATCCCGACAAATGCACTTTTCTCACGGCATGTATCCAAACCATGTTGTTCTCTTATCTGTCGGGAGTTGACTGGGAGGACAGTAACCACCTGGCTCAACGGATAACATGCTTGCTCCCGGCGATCATGCTGGCCAGAGTGGACGGTAAATC
>CAZNFE010000596.1:0-1567 GCA_964571945.1 uncultured Pseudomonadales bacterium | reverse complement strand
TCTTGAGGAGCTTGTTACTAAATCTTATAGTGATGGCATTGTGGATTCTAGCCGTGTCACTGGAGGAAATCACTAATCTGCCCGTCCCAGCCGATTCAGGTATCTGGTTTGCAATTTTCTGGTGATGATTTGATAGAATACTGAGCAACTCATTCAGACTGGACGGTACCTTGTCACTAAACACATTGTTGAAAAGGTTGTTGCAAAATCTCACTTTCTGGGTGCTGATCGGCGCTGCAGCTGGTATCGGATTTGCACTACAGGCCAGTGCTGCCAGTCAGGCCGGTTCATCTTCGTTCTACTCCCTGATATTGCTACTGAAGTCGGGATTTTTACAATTGCTGAGGATGCTTATCGCCCCAATGATATTTTTTTCATTGATCGCCGGGCTTGTGAGCATCGGCTCAACGGTACGATTAAGGCGCTTAGGTGGATTAACCGTATTCTATTATTTAGCCACTACATCCATCGCCATTGTTATTGGTCTGTGCATCGTCATATTCATTCATCCCTGGACCGATTATCCAGCGCTTGGTGCTCTCGTCACTGGTTCAGGCACGGAACAAAACAGCCTGCGATTGATTGATCCTGCTAATGATTCGGTGTTTCAAGTGCTAATGCAGATAGTAAACCAGGCTTTTGTAAATCCTTTCTCTGCTCTGGTTGACTTAAACATAATAGGTATCGTAACGAACGCCATTTTAATCGGTTTAGCGATACTGCTGGTGTTGCCACAGAACAGCCCGATTATTACCCTGGTTGAGCATGCGAATATGATCATTACCCGCATTCTGGGTTGGGTCATCCTGACGTTACCGGTAGGAATCTTCGCCATCATGTTTGATTTTACAATCAGGGTAGCGGCTGATTCGAACTCATCAGGTGTCGTGCTAAATCAATTATTCTCGTTCGCAGTACTGATATTCTGCGCTACCCTGCTGCATGGCCTGGTGGTGCTACCCGGTATCGCTTATCTGTTCTCCGGGCTTTCACCAACCAGGCTGTTCACAAAGATTGCCCGACCGCTGCTCGTGGCACTCAGTACTTCTTCCAGTTCAGCTACCTTGCCTGTATCAATGCAGTGTGCTGAGAAAGATCTGCAGGTGTCTGAATCCGTGCGCAGTTTCATCCTGCCCCTGGGTGCGACAATGAACATGGATGGCAGTGCACTATTTGAAGCAATTGCTGCAGTTTTTCTTGCGTATCTGTACGGTATTGAACTGTCGACTGTTTCGATGATCACAATATTTCTCATGACCATGATTGCTTCGATCGGTGCGCCAGGTATGCCGTCTGCTTCCATGGCCGGCATGCAGATTATCCTTATCTCGGTAGGCATTCCCCTGGAAGCGATTGGTCTACTGCTGGTGATCGAGAGACCATTGGACACATTCAGGACGGCGGTAAACGTTGAAGGAGACCTGATCGGTAGCATCGTCGTTGAGAGCCGCTTGCAAAAAGGGGAAACAATTCAGGAAATTCCAGAAGAAATTTTCAGTTAACCGAATTCTCTCCTATCTCGTTGACAGGATAAGTGTGGTGAAATAGTTCAAGAAATCCTTGTGCC
>CAZNFE010000595.1:0-1634 GCA_964571945.1 uncultured Pseudomonadales bacterium | reverse complement strand
GGCTTGTCAGTATTTCCTCCAGTGTCGCATCCGCATTTCCATCGGTAGACCCTACCGCTATTTTTAAGTGGATTGCTGTCAAGTCCCGGGCACACTGACAGCACAGTTCTTCGAGTGCGGCATCATAGACCAGCGCGCGAACTTCACCGTGCTCGAAGTTGTATCGAATGTCATCCGGGCTTTGCAGGTAATTTATTGGCACTACAACGATACCCGCCTTAAAACAGGCAAACATAACTGCCAGCACATGGACGCTGTTACCGGCGATTAGCGCTAATCTATCTCCCTGCTGCAATCCATGTGCACGCAAACCATGTGCGATTTTGTTCACCTCGCGATTGAGTTGCAGGTAACTGGTTGCAGATCGTTTCCCATCTACAATTTCAACCACGGCCTCAGTCCGCGGGTCACTTCGCGCCCTTCGCCTGAGCATGTCTCCCATGGCAACCCGGGTAATAATATTCAGATCCAATTGCTCTTCGTTTATGGCTTCACTGTTGTTCATCATTTCCTGATACCGTTTCTCTTGATTTATCCAGCTCACGATAAGATTTCACCGGGGGTGACACACCGGCGAAGAAAAGTCCCTGCTCTTCATTCCAGATTCGGGTTTCATCAATCATGGCATAATAGTTCTCTATTTTGGCGTAATTGGGAACCGAGTTACCTGAACCTAAAGCGAAACCGCCATTTTTGCCGCAGACATCCAGGATCTGTCTGACCCGGTTGCGCACTTCCTGCGGGCTGGCGGTGGCCAGTAATCCGACGTCAACTCCACCCAGAATAGAGATTCGGTCAGCATAGCACTGATAGACGCTTTCTACCGGTTCGATCACATCCTCAAAGCTGTGCAGCCCGTCAATCCCGACCTCCTCGATCAGATCCTCCATGAGTTCGTCAATCTGCCCGCAGGAGTGCAGGATAAATGGTTTGCCGTGTTTGTGGCAGGCTTCCACGCAAGCCTTCTGAAGGCAAAGCCCCGGGAGTTGTTGCTTTCAATCATTCAGGTGACCGAATGCTATACTCAACAGGCTTCAGAAAACAAGGGCAGAGCGGTCGAATTATGGAAAGCGGAAACTGCTGGCTCTTTAAAAGACCACCGGTTGAAATATCACCGGCTTTGCCGGAGGATAGCTATTGACCAGCCTGGTAAGCGGACAAGAAATTCCAGTAGATTGTCGGCCTGGCAACTAGAGGGTAGAGATGAGCAGCAATACTAAAAGCCAACTGCGAATTGAAGGCACCATTGCACCTGGATTTGAGTCGGTTAAAGCACTTTTCGAACACAACATGCAGACATTAGCAGAAAAAAATGCGCAGCTCTGTGTATATTACCAGGCTGAAAAAGTGGTTGACCTTTGGGCTTCAGTCGGTGCGGACACCGACTTTTCTCCCGATTCCCTCATCAATATTTTTAGTAGTGGAAAGAGTCTCGAAGCGATTGCGATGGCGTCACTGGTCGGAAAAGGGCTGCTGGACTACAACGCAAAGATAGCCGATTATTGGCCGGAGTTTGGAGCCAATGGCAAGGGAGTGCTTACAGTCGCTGATCTTATGCGCCATGAAGCCGGGCTTGCAGCATTTAATACATCGATTGAGCCAGCCGATCTGCTCACAGAGAAACTCCAACAGAA
>CAZNFE010000594.1:0-1637 GCA_964571945.1 uncultured Pseudomonadales bacterium | reverse complement strand
AGGCTCGCAGATAGCCACCACCGGCGCCAATGGCAGAAATACCGAAACCAGCCAGAATCGGGGTGACCGAGAAACTACCCATGTAGGCGGCGGTGGTCAATGCAACCGCGTTGGGGATATGCCGCTCCGGCACCAACTCCGGAATCAGCGCCTGCCGGATCGGCGCATCAATCGAGCCAGTGGCTGAACCGATGAAGATCAACAGGAATATAAGCCACAGCGAATGGATGCCAAACACGACCATCAACCCCAGTATCAGGCTAACCGCCAGCGCAGCCCCCTCGGTTATAAACAGGAGCAGGCGGCGATCCATGCGATCTGCCAGTGCGCCACCGTAGAGTCCGAACAACAAGGTTGCCAGCCCCCTGATGGCCCCTAATGCACCCAGTACCCAGGCCGATTTGGTGATCGAATAAATCAACCACATCTGGGCGTAATACTGGAACGCCATGGTCCCGCTGGCGAACAGCATACCAAGCCACAAAGTACGAAAATCGCGATGCGCCAAAGCCGGAAATCGTTTCCAGTCAGGCGCGGATTGCGTGAGTTGCGAGAGTTGCGATTGCTTGTTAACGACTACTTTACCTCTGCCATGACAATCCACAATGGATCTGCGTTTATCGGTGATCTATCTAACACAGTAACATCTCTGAAGTCACACGCATAATCAAAGTACGACCTGACCAGCTCGCATCTTTCTTTTGCCGGTAGCACCAGGAAAGCGCGAATCGCTTTGCTGGGAAACAGCCGGTGTGACAAACTCACGATACACTTCCCGCCCGGTTTGAGAATCTTTGCTATGGATTTAAACACTTCGACAGGGTTGATGAGATATTGCACGGACACAGCGATCAGCACCGCATCAAAACTGTTAGGTGCGTAGGGAGCAACGGGATTCTCATTGAGATCATGCACCAAAAAATCATCAAGACGAGGATTTTTCGTTAACTCTGCCACATTCATCCCCAATCCGGACACTCTCGAGAAGCTGATCTCTTCCGGCAGATGTGATATCCAGGATGACATCAAATCAAGGATGGAAGAATCCGGTATCAGATATTCGCGGTACACCTGCGTGATGGCTTCGATGGTCGCATCGTCGATATGTTTTTCGTATCGAGGCTTTTCGTAAAAAAAAGAATCAGCCGATTCATCTTCTCTTCGATACATGGAATCGCGCGATCTATGATTATCCATACTGCTCAATATAGTCGATTCGTCCGGGTACGCAACTGCCAGACGCAATGTTTCAGCTGAAACATTCACCCAGGTGAGCCGGATTGAAGAGCCCCGAATTGGGTATGGGTTGGGCATGTGAATTTTACTGTTGATGTGCGGGCTGTTTTTGATGGCCTTGTTATGATTGGAAAATCGAAGTACCATATATAGGTATATATTGGCATCAGAAGGTATATAGCAATGGCTAAGAATACGAGTATTACGCTGGGTAACCATTTTGGTGAATTTATTGCAGAAAAGGTAAAAACGGGTCGTTATGGCTCTGCCAGCGAAGTTGTCAGGGCTGGACTCCGACTGCTTGAGAATTCGGAGACCAAAATTGATACTCTGAGGCTTATGCTTAAAGAAGGTGAAAAGAGCGGATTCTCTGATTACACCTATGAAAAATTGATTGAAGA
>CAZNFE010000593.1:0-1644 GCA_964571945.1 uncultured Pseudomonadales bacterium | reverse complement strand
CCGGTCACCCGATTACCATTAGCAAAGATCTTACATTGGGATCACTGGTGAGTGTAAGCTACTGGATCAGGCAACCGGTGTGAATCGACTCCTGAATCAATTCACCTTCGGCAGTGTTTGTACTTGAGGTGTTCAAATGCACGGCGCGGCTGCCTGTCGCTGATAGTGGTCCATTTGAATCCCGCGGCGATTATGGATATAACACCTCTCAGACCAGGGGTGGATTTTGACAGAACTTTCGCAGAACTCTTCAGCAACAGCATCGAACAGGGAAGATGACCTGCACGATGGTGATCCTGCCGGTAAGACGCTGGGTTTGAAAGCCATCGCCAGTCTGATCTGGCGAACCTGGCCCTATATCAAGCCGCAACTCATTCACGTCATCGCGTTTGTCTCCATCAACGGGCTTGGCACCCTGCTGTTTATGGGACCGATGTTTCTGGCCAGTGATGTATTCAATAACAAGATTCTGGTTGGACAGCCCTTGCAATCCATGCAGGCCACCGTTTTGATGCTGGATGACAGCTACGTGACTACCGGGGTTAAAGAGGAGCCGAAGCTGTCCCCTGAACAGCGGAATCTGGTGCTCGATCGGTTGCTGATCATGTTCGGTGTGGTGACATTGATTCTGTTGTCGCTGACAGCCATCACGCCTTACTATGCTGTCTGGGTATATCAGCGTATCAACCAGCAATTGCGCAGTACAATGCTGGAACGGGCAGAACATCTTTCTCTCAAATATCACAGCCAGGCACGGACGGGGGATCTGATCTATCGGATCTACCAGGACAGCGCCATGATCACCAATGTGATCCAGTCCCTGATCATTTCGCCGTTGCGCATCATGAGTACCATCCTGTTCGCCGTCTTCGTGCTGGCGTTCTTTAGTCCCTGGTTGTTACTGATGTTTGTGCTGACAGCCATACCCGTTACCTGGCTGATAGTCTGGTTCACGCCGCGACTCCAGTTCCGCGCCAGAAAAGCACGCGAAAGCAACAGCGACCTGACTTCGAGCATTCAGGAAGTGTTTTCTGCCATCAAAATGATAAAGGCAAATCGTTCAGAAGCGAGCATTCTGGAGCGATTTAACGGGGCATCAAACGAGGCGCTCGATGCGGCCTTCTACTACCGCAGGGAACTGGTCGGTTTGAGTTTGAGTGTGATCGTAATCGCCATGACGATGGTTTTTGCAACCGAGTATCTGATGGCAAGCTGGACGCTTTTGGAAGAGTCCACGTACCTGGGTGCCGTGGTCGCATGGGTGGGATTCGCGACCTGGAATCTCGGTGCATATCAATCAGCCACCGGACGAGTCACGGAAGCGACCAATACGACCTTTGAATTCATCAGATTATGGGGCGCGGCGCAGGACCTGCTGGTTGGTCTGGATCGTGCTTTTTTTCTGTTGGATCTGCATCCTGAAGTTGAAGAGGCTGAACATCCGCTGGCATTTCCGGAACACCTTCGTGCCGTATCAATTCGGCATGCGAGGTTTTCTTATCGGACCGGCTCACCGGTACTGCAGGACCTGAATCTGAGCACAGAAAAGGGCACTATCACAGCAGTCGTGGGAGCCACCGGTGCGGGCAAATCCACACTGATGTCCTTGCTGCTCCGGCTATATGATCCGGATGAGGGTGCTGT
>CAZNFE010000592.1:0-1649 GCA_964571945.1 uncultured Pseudomonadales bacterium | reverse complement strand
GGCTCTTTCTGTGCAGATCGCCTTCAACAAGAGTGTTTTCCAGCTGCACAGCGCCTGGGGATTTGATGTACCCGAGACATTTGCTGATCCGGCTGAACTGTATAAGGTGCTCACCTGGGGTTTACCAGCCGCTGTGGTTCCCGATTTTGCTGATGTCGAACATCGATTATTAACCATATTTGAACACCATGCGGAATCAGCAGGCATTGTATTGAGGCATTGCCGCTATCTGTGGCAAGCATACATCACATAATTTGGCAACATTCGGCGCTATCTATTTGAAATAATTGATGTATTTACTATTCATTTATCGTACCGTGAGCGTATACTAGCACTCCATCAAGTTGGTATGGGTGGAGTACAAACACCTCCAGACATTTAGTAAGGAAACGTCATTGCTGTATTTCCTCGGTGTATCATTAATTGAATTCGCAGGTCCCCTGCGCCTCCTGACATCCTATTTTTTCCTGGCAGGTCTGGGAACCGCAGCAGGGGCGATTCTTACCTGGTGGTTACTGCCCAGATTCTGGCATCTGCTCCCCACAGACAAGGGGCGAGAATACGCGGTCGATGCGCAGAAGAGTATCGGCAAACCGGTCAGTGCAGGACTCATTTTTATTCCGGTTTTCATCCTGATCAGCTTTCTGGTGGTACCTTTCGACTGGCGCTTTCTGGAAACGCTGGTATGTGTCGCCCTGGCGATGCTGGTGGGATTCCTGGATGATCTCAGCGAGTCCGGTTGGAGCGAGTATCGGCTGGCTGCGATTGACCTTTGCATTGCTTTTGCCGCGTCAATGATCATTTGCCAGATGGAACCCTCTGTGATCTGGCTGCCTCTTTTGAAAGAACCGATCGAATTGGCACCCTATCAGTTTATTCCGATGGCCACCCTGCTTATCTGGGTTTCCATCAATGCAACTAACTGTACCGATGGTGTGGATGGCCTCTCCGCCAGCCTGTCCGGCATGAGCATTATTTTCCTGGGCGCTATACTGTATGGCATCGTAGGGCATTATGAAATTTCACAGTACTTATTGGTGCCACATTACGTTCTTGGTGCTGATTGGGGCATTATGGCGTTCGTACTGGTCGGCGTTCTGACCGGCTACTTGTGGCACAACAGTTATCCAAGTGCTGTGCTGATGGGTGATGCAGGTTCCAGACCAATTGGCCTTATGCTGGGTATGCTGGTGCTGGCAGCGGGAAATCCGTTTCTGATACTGGTGGTCGCCTATGTGATCCTGGTCAACGGTGCAACGGGATTAGTAAAGGTTGCGCTGTTACGATTCCTTAACATCGGTATCTTCGGCTCTATTCGTTACCCGCTTCACGATCACATGAGACATAACCTGAACTGGTCAAATTCACAGGTGTTGATCAGATTCATGCTCTTGCAGGCGGTTGGCACTCCGATTCTGATCGTTTTGCTACTTAAAGTCAGATGAAAAAAAAGGGACCTGACGGTCCCTTAGGTGGGGAGAGTACAACCTGGTAAATTCTGTTAGATTGGTGATACCAGCAGTGTGACCGTTGCCTGGTAGTCAGAGGCAGAAGACACGGCCAGCATGGCAGCGTCCGTGAAGGAGACGTACATGGAGCCATTATCCGCTGCAGCACAGCTCAGCGATGACGATCCCTCCAAAACGTCT
>CAZNFE010000591.1:0-1650 GCA_964571945.1 uncultured Pseudomonadales bacterium | reverse complement strand
TTACCTCATCTATCTGATCAAAGATCAAGTCCACCATCCAGCCGCCCCTCGAAGAAGATGGTCAATTGAGATAAAGTCAGGTTCCAGTTTCAAATCCTGGCCAATCAATTCCATCATCAGGCGCGTAAGCGGGTCGCTGATTATTTTGTAGCGGCCGCACATGACGACTAGCGTTGGCTGATTTCGGCGATCTCCGCCATCTCGGCGGGACTCAACTCCCATGCACAGGCACTCGCATTCGCGATCACCTGCGAAGGACTGGTGGCACCGGCAATAACACTGGAAATGTGCGGTAGTGAAACCAGCCAGCCAATTGCCAGTTCGAGGATCGTATGCCCATGGGTAGTGGCGAACTCCACCAGGGCGTCCAGGCGGTCGAAATTGTCATCCGAGAGCGCCTGGGCGCCGCGTTCACCCCATACCTGCAATCGAGAGCCTTCCGGAGCGGCTTCACCGCGTGTGTACTTGCCGGTCAGCAGACCGCTGGCAAGCGGAAAATACGGCAGAATACCCAGACCGAACCGCTTGCAGGCGGGAATGACTTCCCGTTCAATCCGGCGATCCAGCAAGCTGTACAGATTCTGGGCGGTGACAAACCGCTGGTAGCCACGGTCACGAGCGATCCAGTCCGCATCAGCAATCTGCCAGCCACTGAAGTTGGAGTTGCCGAGATACCTGACCTTGACGGATCGGACCAGATCATCAAGCGCTGAAAGCGTCTCCTCCATGGGTGTACCAGCGTCCGGCACATGCAGCTGGTACAAGTCAATATAGTCGGTTTTAAGTCGTTTCAGGCTAGCCTCGACTGCCTGGTGGATGTAGCGTCGCGATGCGCCTTGGGTTAATTCATCGGCGCCCATCGGGCTACCGAATTTGGTCGCTACAATGACCTGATCCCGCTTCCCCTTGAGCGCCTTGCCCAGATACTTTTCCGATTTACCCCGCCCTCCGTACACATCAGCTGTGTCGAAAAAGTTGATACCCTGATCAATGGCGCAGGCAACCACATCGGCTGATTCACTCTCACTAATACGCATGCCGAAATTGTTGCAACCGATGCCCACTACGGATACGCGTAAACCTGTCGATCCCAGATTTCGTAACTGCATAGTTATCACCCCGCTGCATAAGATGCTTCGAGGTTACAGGGCGCACGGCGGGTTTGTAAAGACCATCCTCAGCTCAATGCGAGACCTGCCACCACGAGAAACTTGTTGCATTCAGTTGTAAACGACGAGGCATTTGTCCTTCATGCGGTGCCCGTCGCATGGCAGACAGTGCTGCACACCTTGTCGATGAAGTGTTGCCAGAGAAACCCATTCGGCAGTGGGTTCTAAGTGTGCCATTCCAACTTCGCTACTTGTTCGCCACCCAACCTCAGGTGATGAGCAAAGTGCTCGCGATAGTTCATCGTGTGATCAGTCCTTTCCTTATCAAACGGGCTGGATTCACCGTCAAATCGGGTGCACAAACAGGTTCGGTGACGCTGATACAACGATTTGGTTCTGCTTTGAATCTAAACTTGCACGATCACATGCTTTACCTCGATGGCGTGTATGATAAGAAAGCCCTAACTCTACAAACACTACCAGCGGCATTCGAGTCCGGAAATAATAATGCGCGACTGAGTAAACGCGCGGGTTTCTCTCT
>CAZNFE010000590.1:0-1651 GCA_964571945.1 uncultured Pseudomonadales bacterium | reverse complement strand
CCGGGAAATCAGACGGATCATGATCAACTGGTACATGGAATGTGGCAAAGGGGTGCAGAAAGGCAGCTAGACCAGGCTGGAAGCAGTCAGAGATTGAATAATCGGTTTTGTGTGAATGGTTTGGCAGCAATACTCCGCGACAAGTTTGTCATTGCAAGGTAGAATTAGCTGCTTCAAAAGAATAAGGACGGCAATCCCGTCCTTTTTTTGTTGATAAACTCAAATCAGTGACTGGTAAAGGATTGCATAAGCCATGGAAAATATCAAAGTAACTCGCGCACTGGTAAGCGTCTCAGACAAGACCGGAATTATTGATCTTTGTCGATCGTTGCAGAACATGGGTGTAGAAATACTTTCAACCGGAGGCACCTTCAAGTTGCTGCGTGAAAATGATGTGGCAGCAACTGAGGTATCGGACTATACCGATTTCCCGGAGATGATGGATGGCCGTGTGAAAACCTTGCATCCGAGAATTCATGGTGGTTTGCTGGGACGTCGAAATGCTGATGGATCCGGTATCGATGCGGAGGTAATGAAATCTCACAATATTGATGCAATCGACCTTTTGATTGTGAATCTCTATCCTTTTGAGAAAGTGGTCGCTACCACTGAGTGTACATTGCAAACAGCAATCGAAAACATAGATATTGGCGGTCCGGCGATGGTGCGATCAGCAGCAAAAAACTTCGCACGAGTTGCGACCGTCACAGATGTGAAAGATTATTCGGCTATTGTGCAGGAGATGCACGATAACGAAAACTGTTTAACAGGGCTGACCCGGTTGAATTTGGCGATTAAGGCGTTTGAGCGAGTGGCGACATATGATGCAGCGATCGCCAATTACATGAGTACGGTTGATGAACAAGGTGTTCATACCGGAAGATTTCCAGGTACCTTGACGGGCCAATATGTGAAAGTACAGGAAATGCGCTACGGAGAAAACCCGCACCAAAAGGCGGCATTCTATATCCAGTCGGAACTGAAAGATGCAAGCGTATCCACTGCCAAACAGCACCAGGGGAAAGCACTGTCATTTAACAATATTGCCGATACAGATGCTGCACTGGAGTGTGTAAAATCATTTCAACAACCCGCATGTGTCATCGTGAAGCATTCGAATCCTTGTGGTGTAGCCATTGCAGAAAATATCACCCGAGCCTACGAACGAGCTTTTACTACGGACCCGACGTCATCGTTCGGAGGCATTATCGCATTTAACCGGGATCTGGATGCAGGTACTGCTGCCGCTATCATTGAAAGACAGTTTGTTGAGGTGGTGATTGCACCCGGCGTGTCGAAAGAGGCTTGTGATGTGCTGGCGACAAAAAAAAATGTGCGTGTGCTGACATGTGGTGACTGGTCGGATAAACGTGAACCGGCGCTGGATTTCAGGCACGTCAATGGGGGGTTGCTGGTTCAGGAACGTGATCTGATTACCATCAATCCTGAAGATCTCGAGCAGGTGACGAAACGGGCACCCACTGAAACTGAATTGAATGACCTGCTATTTGCGTGGGTAGTATCGAAATTCGTGAAGTCAAACGCAATTGTTTATGCGCGGGATCAACAAACAATTGGAATTGGTGCCGGGCAGATGAGCAGGGTCTACAGTGCAAGAATTGCCGGGATTAAAGCTGCAGATGAAAATCTG
>CAZNFE010000589.1:0-1653 GCA_964571945.1 uncultured Pseudomonadales bacterium | reverse complement strand
AGAAGAAGCGGGTTCGAAGATCTGGTGGCAGCAGGCGTTGTGCTCACCGGAGGGACATCGAAGATGGAGGGTGTCGTTGAACTTGCAGAAGAAATTTTTCATATGCCAGTAAGTATTGGAAGGCCGCAAGGTTTTTCGGGACTGGTGGACATTGTGAAAAATCCCATCTACTCCACTGCAGTCGGATTGTTGCTTTATCGGCATCAGAATGCACGTGAAGGGGAGTGGTCTGGAGCAGGAGCGGGGCAAGAAGGAATATTTGCAAGCATCAGAAAGTGGTTTAAGGGGAATTATTAAATTCGGGAATTTGTCGGGATCGGTCCTGCCAGTCTTCCTGACTAGCTTAAAATAGGAGAGATATCATGTTTGAGTTGGTTGATAACACGCCTCAAAACGCCGTTATTAAGGTAATTGGCGTCGGGGGAGGTGGTGGAAATGCTATTCAGCATATGGTGGATAGAGATGTTGAAGGAGTTGATTTCATCTGTGCAAACACTGATGCACAGGCATTAAAAAACCTTTCGGCAAAAACCATGCTGCAATTAGGTGCATCCATCACCAAGGGACTCGGAGCCGGTGCGGATCCAACCCGAGGGAGAGAAGCTGCATTGGAAGACCGTGAGCGCATCGCTGAAATATTGAAGGGCGGCGACATGGTATTCATCACGGCTGGCATGGGTGGAGGTACCGGTACAGGCGGTGCACCTGTAGTAGCCGAAGTGGCAAGAGAGCTGGACATTCTGACGGTGGCCGTGGTGACCAAACCGTTTGCATTTGAAGGAAAGAAGCGTCTTCAAATCGCAGAAGAGGGAATCAGAGAGCTTGCTGCACATGTGGATTCCCTGATCACGATTCCGAATGAGAAGCTGCTGGATGTTATGGGGGATGATACTCCTTTGCTGGAAGCCTTCAGCAGAGTGGATGATGTGCTCCTGGGTGCTGTCCAGGGAATCGCAGATCTCATCATCAGGCCAGGCATCATGAATGTAGACTTCGCGGATGTTCGAACAGTGATGTCCGAGATGGGTATTGCCATGATGGGTACCGGAGAAGCTAAAGGCGAAAATCGAGCCAGAGATGCTGCGAAATCGGCCATCCAAAGTCCGTTGCTGGAAGATATTGATTTAAACGGTGCACGGGGAATACTGGTCAATATTGCCTCAGGAGAAAATATATCACTCGGTGAATTTGCTGAGGTCGGTGCCACCATCGAGGAATTTGCATCCGAGAATGCGACCATTGTGGTGGGTACCGTGATAGATCAGAGTATGAGTGATGAAATGCGTGTCACTGTAGTAGCTACCGGCCTCGGCAACATCGAAGCAGACCCGCCAAGAACGGTCATCGATAACACCAGAAAGCAGGTCGCTGGTGATGGGCAGATAAACTATGGCGGATTCGATAAGCCGACTGTCTTGCGTAACAGCCAGCGGGCTGTTGATGATGATGTTCTGAGCGTTAAGGGTGATATGGAATATCTCGATATCCCCGCATTTTTAAGGAGGCAAGCTGACTAAACAGAGTACTGCAACTTATCAGGTTAACTGTGGTCATAAATACGAGGTCAAAAAGCTCATGCTCAAGGCGTGAGCAGATCGACCAGATACAATAATTTTGGGGGAATCGCTGCTACTTATGGATTAGTCTGTTATC
>CAZNFE010000588.1:0-1661 GCA_964571945.1 uncultured Pseudomonadales bacterium | reverse complement strand
AAACACGCCTAACCGCTAAAAACGGCAAACAGCGTCAAGCTATGGTAACCGATAGTCTGACTATCCGATCCTACACGCCGCTCAAAGATCGAATGAAGGGTGTGTGGGCTCGAATGAAGGACAAGGATCTGGAATTGATTGAAAACCGGATAGCCGGAATATCTTCCATCACCCCGGTATTGTTTGCTACCAGAGCAAGCCAACTCAAATCAGGATCACAGGTAGCCTACAGTACTATCTTCGGCACCACTCATGCCTTCCAGGATGTCGCACAGACGTACACATTGCATGGCCGGTTTATTGTCGACAATGATAGCCAGACCCGGCGACGTGTTTGTGTGATCGGAGCAACCGTACGCAAGAACCTGTCATTGCCGGAAAACCCGGTGGGTGAATATATCGAGATCGGCGGCGAGTGGGTCAAGATAATCGGGATGTTGGAACCCAAGGGTGAATTGATGGAGTTCGACCAGGATGATCGAGTGATACTGCCGTACCAGACCATCCAGAGTTTGATGGGCAACAGAAGGCGAACTGATATCCAGATTCAATTGACCGTCGCCAATCAGGATGAGATGGAAGTCATAAAAACGCGAGTGCGTAATTTGTTGCGACGTTCTCACGGATTAGCGCATGATGATGAGGATGATTTTCGTATTCAGACGGCGGAGCAGCTATCGGAAACGCTGGATGAGATCATCAATACCGTTACCATGGTGGTTGGCGGTATCGTTAGTATTTCGCTGTTGGTGGGTGGTATTGGCATCATGAATATCATGCTGGTTTCCGTAACGGAACGCACGCGCGAAATTGGTATATGCAAAGCCATCGGTGCCAAGCGATATCATATTCTGATGCAGTTTCTGGTGGAGGCGCTGTTGCTTTCCCTGTTGGGCGGCGTCATTGGCATGGGCATCGGGTATGGGATCGGGGCTGGTATCGCCGCCAGCCTGCCGAATTTCCCACCCGCAGATGTACCTGTCTGGGCCATTGCCCTGGCACTCGGTTTTTCCGGTATAGTCGGTATTGTGTTCGGTATACTTCCGGCAGCGAAAGCCGCTAATCTGGATCCGATTGATGCGCTTCGTTATGAATGATGCTGATTTGCCGCTGGCATATCGCCCGGTGATGACATTTAATCCGGCCAGCGGAATCATCCGGTGCAGCAGGGATCTGTAGTTACCGATTGCAAGTGTCTTGATCATTGGCTGCCGATGATTAGTATTTCACCTGAGGCCTTCACCGGATTGCTGATTCTGCGTGACACCGCAAGAGCACCAGGCAGGTTATTCTGGCAACGGGTTGCCAGGTGAGTGAAGGGAGCGCGGACCGGATCAGAAATGATGATTTGTTTGACCCCGCCCCTCAGCGAGCGCCTTATCAGGTTGTACAGTGTGTTGGACATGTCGTCCCAGAAACAGATATCGGAACCGAGGATCACATCAAAATCAGCCAGCCAGGCTTTCGTGAGGCGCTCGAAAGAGTTTTGCACAGTACTGATTTTGACGCCATTAAGCTCGGCATGCAGGTTCAGGTAGGGGAACACGTTCTTGTCAGCATCTACTCCCGTTACTTGAGCGGCAAAATTCCGGGCACAGTAGATCCCGAGCAGACCCCAGCCACAACCTAACTCTAGTACTCTGGCGTTACTTTTCAGTGGG
>CAZNFE010000587.1:0-1680 GCA_964571945.1 uncultured Pseudomonadales bacterium | reverse complement strand
GTAAACTAACGCTAATCTGGCTGTGAGTAATTAATGACACTGTCCGCAAGCAATTTGCAAATCCCCTAACTATTTCAAGAGTGATTCATGATCAAGGTTCTGCAGATCAGCATCGATGTAGATCTCAGTCTATTCAGTCGTTATCTGTGGCAATTGGGTGTACGGCATCGCATATTTGAGGAATCCGGTCAGCAGCAGCTACGGGTTGATTCACGGGAAGAAGCGGATCGCGTACTGGAATTGTATGAACAGTTCCGTTCCGGGCGTTTGCGACTGGAAGAACAACCGAATCCGCATCATGATACCGGTCCTTCGACGCTGACAATATTGCTTCTTTACATAAAGAGTTACCCGGGAATCCTGGTGTTTGTGCTGCTGTGTCTGCTTTGTTATCCGCTCACCCTGGGACTCGACCATGGCGATGTTAACGGCTGGCTGCATCTGTTCACATTCACCGATTTTATCATTAACGGTGAACACATCCTGTTCGCGCCGTTCGGGTATGCGATGAGCAATGGTCAGATCTGGCGCCTGTGGACGCCGATGTTATTGCATTTTGGTGTAATGCACCTGGTATTTAACTTGCTCTGGCTGTGGGAAGTCGGGCGGCGTATCGAAATCATGCAGGGGTCCGGCAGAGTGTTTAACCTGGTGATGATCACGGGGCTATTTGCCAATGTTGCGCAGTACCAGTTGACGCAAAATGTGCTGTTTGGTGGCATGTCCGGTGTGGTTTACGGATTGCTGGGTTATGCCCTGATCTGGAGCCGTATGCGCCCGGAGCGCAGTCTTGGCCTGCCGGCCGGCATTTATATATTTATGCTGGTGTGGTTACTGCTGGGTTTCAGCGGGGTAATCGACTCATTCGGGTTTGGTACGGTGGCCAATGGTGCACATCTGGGTGGCTTACTCAGTGGAGTTGTTTTAGGATTCATGGCTGCAGTAGTTGCCGGGAAAAATGAGAATAATCAGGAGCGTGAGTAATCGGTATGGAATCCCTGGGTAAAGGCTTGTTGAAAAAGATGGCCAATCGATTGGCTGCAACGGTCGCATACGATCTTCGGCTGGGGGATGAAGCCTACCCGATGAACGGGCTTTTGGGTAACACCGTCAGGTTACAATACGCGGGTACCATTCGCTGCCAGCACTGTGGCAGAAAGACCAGCAAGAGTTTTAGCCAGGGCTATTGCTATCCCTGTTTTCAGAAACTCGCTGCATGTGATCTCTGCATCATGAGCCCGGAGCGTTGTCACTATGATCAGGGTACCTGCCGAGAACCTGCCTGGGCGGATGAATTTTGTATGCAGCCGCACATCGTATATCTCGCCAATTCATCGAACATCAAGGTTGGCATAACCCGTATCAGCCAGATACCGACCCGCTGGATTGATCAGGGAGCCATCCAGGCCATACCGATTATGCGAGTGCAGACCAGGCAGCAATCGGGGTTTGTAGAAGTTGCTTTTAAAAAGCAGGTATCGGATAGAACCAGTTGGCAGGCGATGTTGAAAAATGCGGCAGAACGGATCGATATGGCGGCCAGGCGTGATCAGTTATTCGAATCACTCGAAACTGAACTGGGTGGTCTGGAAGATCAATTTGGTATGCAGGCGCTGCAAAAAATCCTCGATGCCAAAACCAGAGAGATAAACTACCCCGTACTGAATTCTCCCCCCTTGA
>CAZNFE010000586.1:0-1695 GCA_964571945.1 uncultured Pseudomonadales bacterium | reverse complement strand
TTTGCCTTTGTAAGCGATTTTCTCTCCGCGAAAAGCCATGCGAGTGATTTCGATGTGCTCCCGCATGCGCGTCAGCGGACGCCTGAAAGGCACGCCCTGCAAACCTTCAACGACCTGGGGACCGCTCGCACCCAAACCGAGAATAAAACGATTGTTGGAAACGGTCGCCAGGGTCAGGGCTGTCATTGCTGTCATTGACGGGGTGCGCGCGCTGATCTGCATAATGCCGGAGCCCAGTTTTATGCTGGTTGTTTTTGCAGCCAGATAGGCCAAAGGCACCACGGCATCCTGTCCCCATGCTTCAGCGGACCAGGTATAGTCGACTCCCAGTTTTTCAGCCTCCACCACGTATGTGACCAGATTGTCCCAATTACTTTGGCGACCTGAATTAGCCGCACCGATTGCGATACCTGCCTTCATAAAAATCTCCAATGCCGGAAATGGGATTGATCAGGTTCCGGCAATATAGCTGTTTGCGAAACCAGCAGATTAACAGAGATTCCCGGGAACTATCTAAGGCGCATCAGACCTTCCTGGGAAGTGGATGCAATCAATTCGCCATCCAGAGAGTAAAAGGCACCCTGATTGAATCCTCGTGAACCACTGCTAGACTGTGATGTTTTATAGTACAGTATCCATTCATCCGCACGAAATGGTTTGTGAAACCAGATTGCGTGATCCAGGCTCGCCATTTGCAGGTTACGTCGTTTGGCAGTGTTTCGATGAGGAATGAATGAGGTTGATACAAAACCCATGTCGGAAGCATACGCCAGTAAATAATTGTGCAGGTTCCGATCATCCGGGAGTTGATTTCTGAACCTTATCCAGCAGGGATTATTTTTTTCGTCCGGTCTTGGTCGATCCAATGGATAGGCAGATCTGATTTCAAAGGCGCGTTCTCTGGTAGCCCAATTACTATCGAGATCCTCGATGTTGTAGACGCGTGCCGCAACCAGGCGATCATCTTCCAGTTCATCGGGGTGAGGTACCGGGGGCATATCAGTCTGGTGCGTCAAGCCTGGCTCTTCTACATGAAATGATGCGGACATGCTGAAAATAGCGTCACCATGCTGGATGCCGACAACACGCCGGGTAGCGAAGCTTTTGCCATCCCTGATTCGATCGACCGAATAGAGCACGGCCACGTTGGCATCACCGGGTCGTAAGAAATAACCGTGCAGTGAGTGAATGCGTCGATCTTGATCTGTGCTATTGGTTGCTGCGACAAGTGCCTGACTCAGAACCTGCCCGCCAAACAAACGCATGCCTTGTTCCCGGGGCTCATTACGTCCGCGGAACAGGTTCTTATCGATTCTTTCAAGGGTAAGTATGTCAAGTAACTGATCAGCTTTGGATGGTGTCTTTGTCACGCTGCTCTCTATCGGCTTCTTATGGCCTGATTATGGGAAAGAGCCATTATATCAGCGACCGAACCGGAGGAGAAAACAGCCAGGCCAGGTGCATATGGGTCCATGAGTGCACAGTGGTTCGGTGTTGGCCTAAACAGATGTCCCGGGACTACCTGTTCATCTCAGCTATCTGATCACACCCGGAGAAGCTTGCCGGGCAAGCTAACGTTATTGAAAGCGAAAACCCCAGGCTTTGTCGGGGAGATTATCAGTGCCCATTCACAGGTATCGTCAGCCACATGTTATGCTGCGATCCGCTCGCTTTCATCGATCATCAGCCCCATTG
>CAZNFE010000585.1:0-1707 GCA_964571945.1 uncultured Pseudomonadales bacterium | reverse complement strand
GGTGTACATCGGTGACACACTTCATACGTCCACCAGAGTCATCGGACTTAAACAGAATAGCATCAAGCGGGGGCGTGCAAACTCCGGCATGGTTGCTTTAGAGATTCGTGCTGTCAACCAACACCATGAGGAAGTCATGCTATTTTGGCGTTGCCCAATGATTCCCTGTATGAATTCAGAGGCCGATACCGGGCATCGGGATAATTTCGATCAGATCCCTGAAGATATTGATATGGGAGTATTACAGGAACTTCAGCCTAACTGGAATTTGAGCAGTATTTCAGGTATGTCAGGGATTCACTTTCAGGATCTTGAACAGGGTATGCAGTTTGAGGTCGAGGCAAGAGATACCATAACAGCAGCACCGGAATTGGTGAGGTTAACCCTTAATATGGCCATGACACACACGGATACGAGTCGCAGTGTCTATGGCCAAAGGCTGGTCTACGGCGGGCATACGATATCAGTGGCTGCTGCCCAGTTAAGCCGGGCTCTGCCCAACCTGGTGGGTATTGCAGCATGGCGCAGCTGTGATCATCTGGCACCGGTATTTGAAGAGGATATTCTCAGATCTGAAGTATCTGTAGGTAATAGATATCCGCTCGAAAAAGGGGGAGGGCTGGTGGATCTTAATGTCGAGGTATTTGCTGAAAGGGCTGTCGCTCGCGAGAACAGTTCAGTACAGGATGAGGTGTCGGTGCTCGATTGGCATCTGATAGGTCGGTTTGCATAGATGAGAGCAGGATAAGAATGACTGGAATATTGAGTGATTTGAAAGTCGTGGAAGGATCAGCATTTGTGGCTGCCCCACTGGGTGGCATGACATTGTCGCAACTGGGTGCAGACGTCATTCGTTTCGACCCAATCGGCGGTGGTTTGGATTATCGTCGCTGGCCGATCACAGAGCGGGGAGACAGTCTGTTCTGGGCGGGTATGAACAAAGGCAAAAGATCCATTCAGGTTGACTTTTCAAAACCGGAAGGGCGTGAATTGGTAACCAGCCTGATTACAGCTACTGGCGAAAATCGCGGTATATTTCTGACCAATTTCCCCGAGCGCGGATGGCTATCCTACAAACGGCTATGTGAAAAGCGTGCTGACCTCATCTACGTCAATGTAATGGGTGACAGGCAGGGCGGATCGGCAGTCGATTACACGGTCAACTGCGCTGTCGGATTTACCAATGCAACCGGTCCAGAGGATTCTCATGAACCGGTAAATCACTTGCTCCCGGCCTGGGATAATATTACCGGACAAATGGCTGCTGTTAGCTTGTTGGCTGCAGAAAGACATCGCCGATTGAGTGGTGAAGGACAACTGGTTCGACTAGCATTGAAGGATGTCGCGATGGCAACGGCGGGGCACCTTGGCAATATTGCGGAAGTGATGATTAACCGTGCTGATCGAAAAAAATATGGAAACTATCTCTATGGCGCCTTCGGTAAAGATTTTATCACCAGTGACGGTAAAAGAATCATGCTAATCGGCTTAACAGGGCGACAGTGGCAGGGCATCAGGAATGCAACCGGAACCGGTGATCAGATAGATGCTCTGGCTCAGCATCTGGGTGTGGACCTGGCATTGGAAGGAGAACGATTCAAGGCGAGGCGTGCGATTACCGATCTATTGCAGAGCTGGTTTGCGATTCATACGTATGATGAGATGGTGAAGATATTCGGAACGCATGGAGTCTGTTGGGGTCCATAT
>CAZNFE010000584.1:0-1712 GCA_964571945.1 uncultured Pseudomonadales bacterium | reverse complement strand
TTCGGTAAAAAAAAGCAGGTGGCAGTACGCGTAACGGGCGTGATTCAGAATCAAAACGGTTAGGCGTGAAGATATATGGCGGTCAGCAGGTTTCCGCCGGTAATATTATTGTGCGTCAGAGAGGGACTAAATTTCATCCTGGTGCCAACGTGGGGCTTGGACGTGATCACACGCTTTTTGCAAAGGCAGCAGGTGTTGTGCAGTTCACTGTGAAGGGACCAAGAAGCCGAAAAGTTGTCAATGTGGTGGCAGTGGCCTGATTAAGACATACCGCAAAAAGCCCTGTCACTGACAGGGCTTTTTTTTGTGATTAAACTGGTACTCAGCCAATATCAGGTTGAATAGGATCCAGCCCATTCCATTGCAGCAGGAAAATAACTGTGAAATTTGTTGATGAAACCAGTATTCGCGTCGAAGCAGGAAAGGGAGGAAATGGCAGCCTGAGTTTTCGCCGTGAAAAATATATTGAAAAAGGTGGTCCTGACGGGGGCGATGGTGGTGATGGCGGAAGTATCTATCTGGTTGGTGACAAAGCGCTTAATACACTGGTGGATTACCGGTTCACACCTCGTTATAAGGCCCGGCATGGCGAGGGTGGAAAGGGTAAAAATCGTACCGGCAAGAAAGGTGAGGACCTGTTTCTGAAAGTACCCCTGGGTACCAGCGTTTACGACGAAGCCACTGACGAACTACTAGCTGATATCGATTCTGTCGGGGAGCCGGTACTGATTGCCAGGGGTGGCTGGCACGGCCTCGGAAATACGCGGTTTAAATCAAGTACCAACAGGGCTCCCAGGCAGACTACAGAGGGGGAACCGGGCGAAGCTCTCGATCTGCGGATGGAACTGAAATTGATCGCCGATGTAGGACTGTTGGGATTACCCAATGCCGGTAAATCAACGTTGATTCGAGCGGTCTCTCAAGCAAAGCCAAAAGTTGCCGATTATCCATTTACAACCCTGGTGCCCAATCTGGGGGTAGTCCGTGTGCACGAGAGTGAGAGCTTCGTGATTGCAGATATCCCAGGTTTGATTGCCGGGGCATCAGATGGTTCCGGACTGGGCCTGCAGTTTCTGAAGCACCTCTCGAGAACTCGGTTGTTACTGCATCTGGTTGATATAGCGCCGTTTGATGGCAGTCAGCCGGTGGAGTCTATCAGAGCATTGTTCAGCGAGCTGAAAAAATACAGTGAAAGTATGGCAGAAAGAGAGCGATGGTTGGTGTTCACTAAATCTGATTTGCTGGTTGAAGATGAATTACAGGATCGTATTGCAGCCATTATCCGGGAACTGGATTGGCAGCAGCGATGGTTTGCCATCTCTGCACCGGGCAGAGTGGGGACAGATGAGCTGTGTGCAGCGATTATGCAACATGTGAAAAACCAACGATCATTTGATGGGGAAGCGGCCGATGCCGAGGCGAAAATACTGGAGAGAATGCGAATGGATGCGCATGCTCAGTCGCGAGCATTCAGAGAGTCAGTGCAGGAGAAGCGTCAGCACCGGCGTGATGCAACAGATGGATATGATGATATTGAGGTTCATTACGAGCAGTAACTGATGACACAGAAAAAGTATCAACTGAAAGGCAGCAGATGGGTCATTAAGATCGGGAGCTCCCTCGTCACAGACAATGGTAGAGGTCTGGATCGAAATGCGATTGCTGGTTGGGTGGATCAGATCGCTCGCTTGCGAGACCGGGGAATCGAGGTT
>CAZNFE010000583.1:0-1717 GCA_964571945.1 uncultured Pseudomonadales bacterium | reverse complement strand
TGTGACCGGCGCTGTGGGCGGAAAGACAACCGGATCGAAGGTAATGGTGTCGCCACCCTGGGCATCCAGCAAGGCCTGGCGCAGGGTGCCAGGGCCGCTGTCCGCGGCGCTGGTGACCACAATGGTCTCACCATAGAACACACTCGATGCAGGCGATGCTGCCATGACAAAGAGAAGCACTGCTGCGATGAGATATGCGAATGTCTTACGGTTCATTGTTTTCCTCTATTGTCAGAACCAGATGAAATCGTTCCTTCCTCCTTTGAAAGGAGGGGGAGATAAAGATATTTCGTTTGAGCAAGGCGCAGAATGATGGGGTAGTCTTTGACCAACAGGTTGCGGATAACAAAATTTCCATCATCATCGCTCGTGATCAGTTGTTGCTCGAAGCCATAGAGCATGTCGATGCCTGTAGCCCAGTAACCGGCCAGGCCGGGGAAGGTGACAGTTACCGGCACACCCTCATCATCTGGACCTGGCTCCACATCCCGCCACAAAGCAAGCATGTAATCGCCGTTCGGAAGCGTAAAACCGTATTGTTTGAAATCTGCTGTTGCCCCATCAATGGTCACAGGCAGACTGATGGCTGTGGTTCCCGCCATGACGGTGCAGACATTTCTAACAGCCGGCCAGACGATGACCGGCTCATAGCCCGTTCCGCCCAGATGGGTGCCTACTCCCAGGCCCAGGTGCATGACAATGCTTCGGATCATATCCTTGGCGCCTCTGGTGGCGCTATCGGGATAAGGCAGAGGGGGCGCAGGATTCCCTGCCGACCACCAGGTCAACTGCGAAGCCCAATATTCCCCGCTGAACCCGTGTGCAGAAGCTGTATCCTCGATCTCCTGAACGAGAGATGGGTATTCAGCGTAAAAATCGCTCCAGCCCTCGGTAGGGCCGCCGCCGCCGGGTGTCGTTTCCCAATCAACCACATCGACCAGAGGCATGACGTCCGAATTGAGTACACTGAACAGATAGTCTCGAGCATGGAAAATCACGTTGCTGGGGATCTCGATCTGCGCCTGGGGATCTTCCTCATGGATGACCGGAATCACTCGTCGGATCAGGTTGATCATGTCCTCTGGTTCCACACAATGTTCAGGGGTGCCACCACAGCCGTCCGGCTCGTTCCAAAGCTTGTAGGTCTGGATGCGGCCTTTGAAGTGACGGACGATGAATCGGGCAAATTCTAGATAACGTTGAATATCTTCTTCGGTTTTGAATCTTGAGGTGATCCCTTCCCATCCGTTAGGATGGTTGGCCTTATCCCAAAACACGAGCACATATGCTACTGAAATGCCATTCTCACCCAGTGCGTCCACAAAGTCGTCGAACGCTGCGGGGATGTCGAATTCAGACCGGCTCCAGTCGATATCCCCATTCTCTGGCACTTCATTCTCCTGCAGGATCATGTCTACTTGCTTCAGACCTAGCTCTACAAGCACATTCAATTCGTGCTCGTAGGATTCCGGCTCCCACCAGTCCATACCAGCATAGCCGGTGCCGACGCCATTGTCTGCTATTTGGTTCGATCGCATAGCCCTAACCTGGGTTTTCGGCAGACTATTGCCCGCTTGCAGGATTACTGCCTTGCTCGTGCCCGTCGTCGGCGCTGAGAACCGGCTGGTGTTGCCGTCGAGATCGGTGGTCGTCGCGGTCAGGTGGGGGCCCGCGAAGGAAGTGCTGTGGTGCACGGCAAAGACACCGTGGTCATCGG
>CAZNFE010000582.1:0-1717 GCA_964571945.1 uncultured Pseudomonadales bacterium | reverse complement strand
ACGGGTTGAGACATAGTGAGGGGGTCGCGCTATAGTGCCGGAGTAAGCTCCATCTCCTCCGCCACTTTACCCCGACCCCAAATATCACGACCCCAAATATCCCGAGGTTATCGCTTGGCACAGACAAAACGGCCCAATTCCATCTTGCCCTGAGCGAAGTAGATATCCATCTTCTCCCGCTCCAGTTTACGCAGATGAGACTCCAGTCCATATTCAGCAATGCCGTCAGTGATGGACTGTGGGTCTTGTGAGGCAGTGCGTTGAATAAAACTGGGTAAGCCCTGCTCCATGAACACTTTTTCACCTGCTGCAGCATATTCCCGGCCGACTTCCTCCTGACTCATGATTTCGAAACCGGCATTGGTCAGATGTTCAGCGTAGCTTTCCGCTGTTTCGACGGCTGGAAATGACCAGGCCTGACAATAGCTTGAGAACTCCTGATCGGTAATGTATGCACCCCGCATCCAGTCGCTGAAGACCAGATATCCGCCCGGTTTTAGCACCCGGAAACACTCAGCGAGCAACTTTTTCCTGTCGGGGATATGGCAGAAGCCATCCTGGCTCCAAACCAGATCGAGTTCTCCTGATTCAATCTGCAAATTCAGCGCATCGCCCTGATTGAAGGAAATAAGGGGTTCAACTTCCTGACCGGCAGTAAACTTTTTTGCAAAATCAATTGATCGTTGAGTGATATCGATGGCGAGTATTTTGCAGCCGAAGCGACTGGCAAGATATCGCGTGGGTACTCCCCATCCACAACAGACGTCGAGGAGTTGCCAGGATGAGTCAACACCCAGGCCCTGTAATTTGTCTGCCAGTGCCTCGGTCGCATAGTCGAATCCGAGGTGGTAGTGGATAACACCCTGCATCTGGCCTTCAGCATCCATTCTGTCATTTATATGTGTGTAAAGCCGTGCCGCCTGCTGGACTAATTCGTTTGAGTCTTTATCTGCACCAAGTTTACGTTCAGTCACGTACTTGCTCCTTTGAAGTGTGTGTCTGTATTTGCTGATGATCCCATTGTCTGCGCTACGTTGTCTCCAGAACTCCCACACATAAAGATACCATACCTTTTCTGGTTCCCCAGTGTCATAATCTCCGGTCAGGGATATATACGTTACCAGGGGATATGTGATGTCGGAAGAGGCTACTTACAGAGCATTCGTTGACTGGTTCAGAAATGCAGGATGGCATTTGCCTGAGACCAACGCAATGTTACCCGCAATCAGGGCAAGGTATACACCTGAGAATGCGGCCTTTCTGACCGGATTTCCGCTAAGCCCGACTGTGCTTGCCGATCTGGCGACGATGAAAGGGATGCCACCGGATGAATGCCAGTCAAGAGTCGATGGGTTGGCAAGAGAGGGAATTTTGTTTCGCGAAGTGAAAGGTGATGATATTTACTACCGGCTGAACGATGCTTTCTTCGTCTATTTACGCAGTTCCTTCTGGCGCGGGGACGCCAGCGAGGCAACGCGCACTCTCGCCGCAGCCACGAACAAGTATTATTACGACGGACTTTTTGATGATTGGGAACATGTGCACCACAAGGGCCTGAGAACACTGCCCATCAATGAAACCATCGCGGATAAACGACAGATCCTGCCGTATGAAGATGTTGTGAAGGTTATTGATACGCTGGAATTTCACACCGTATCCGCGTGTCCCTGTCGGCACCGCAAAAATCTTGATCCCGATTCTCTTGATTTTGTACACC
>CAZNFE010000581.1:0-1727 GCA_964571945.1 uncultured Pseudomonadales bacterium | reverse complement strand
CATGACAATCTGTTTCGCTTTGATCAATCGCCTGCCGTTCCGGAAGGGCGGCTTTCAAATATACCTCCGGCTTCACCAGAGGATTGTTATTGTAACGGTAGTCAGCTGATATCAGCAATGGCGAAATACGCCCAAATCTCCAATATCTGACCAACAGTCAAAAGGCCGGATAACCTGGAACATTAGCTTTTGGTTTCAGGCAACATGCTGTTAACCTCGCCGGAAAGATCCGAGATGGTAAATGGTTTACTCAAGAAAGAAGCATACGGATCATCTTTCATCTCTGCAGCTACCTGTGCCTGTCCATAGCCACTGCTAAAGATTACCGCAAGCGTCGGAAAACGGGTTCTGACATCTCGATAGACTTCCGGACCGGAAACCTTCGGCATGGAAAAATCGAGGATCAGTAAATCAAATACCTCGTTTTGCAACAGATCATACGTTTCTTCACCCGAGGCCGCGACTACCACCTCATGACCTTCCTTTTCCATCACGGTTTGAATCAGTCCACGAATTCGATCATCTGTTTCTGCAACCAGGATGCGAGCAGCAAGTCCAGGTGTAGCAGGTTGGCGAGCATGATCATCAAACGGGGGTTCTTTCCTCTGGTGTGACACAATGGGGAAAAATACCGAGAACTGACTTCCCTTGCCTACTTTGGAATCGACATGCACGAAGCCGCGGTGCTGGCGTACAATTCCGCTCAGTGAAGCCAGACCGAGTCCTTTTCCTACTGGCTTGCCGCTATAGAATGGATCAAATATACGACCCAACTGCTCCTTATCAATACCGATACCTGTGTCAGAAACACGCAGATACACGTGCTTAGCCACAGCTGCTTGTTCGGCAAACAGGCATTCTTTCAGAAACTCCGGGCTCACATCCATGCTGCCGGTGGCAACTTCAATCTGGCCTTTTTCCTGGCCCATGGCTGTCGCTGCATTACTCAACAGGATCATCAATACCTGACGTAACTGAACACCGTCACCACTCAGCAGGGGCAGGTTCCGCTGCAAATGAAAAACCAGTTCCACTTTGCCGGGCATCCTGGATTGAGATAGTTCGGAAAACCCATCAACGACATCACTGATATCCAGTAGTTCCGCTGCACCAGGTTTGTCACCTGCATAAGTCAGCATTTGCGTTGTGAGCTCCACAGCCTGACGAGCACCGGACATGATCATGTACACATCTTCCCGAACCGGATCATTGACATTCAGTTTTGTCACCGCCAGGCTGGCATATCCCAGAATACTGGTAAGCAGGTTATTGAAGTCATGGGCAATACCAGCGGCCATCACACCCAGACTTTCCTGTTTTTGGGCTTGCTGAAATTTCGATTCCAGGTCTACTCTTTGTAACTCCGTATCGATCAGACGTGCATTTTCCTCCTGCAGATTTTGATATACATCCTCATAACACATAACAATGAGGGTAACAGTAATCAGCATAACTGCGATCGCTTCAAAATATTCGAGCAGCCCGAGAGTTGGTGTATTAAATGAGATTGGCATACCCAACTGGAGGGCACTGATAGCAACCAGGAATCCGGCAAACCATTTAAATCCCAGTCGGTCTGCCTCGCTACTTCGAAGCAGCAACACGGCTGACACCAGATTGACGCAGGTAATCGGTAGTATCAGGATGATCCAACGGTAGATCTCGTAACTGTCAAAGCTAGCCAGAAAGGCAGCATAGATCAGGTACATCAGCAGTGCACCTATTGA
>CAZNFE010000580.1:0-1728 GCA_964571945.1 uncultured Pseudomonadales bacterium | reverse complement strand
GAAGAAGGCGTGATATTCAATTTTGAGGGGTACAATTTTTCCATGAGTGTCGTAAGGAACTGGTCAGCTGAATAGCCCCGTGAATTCGAGTCTAATCGCCGTCAATCACTGTTTTCCCGTCTTGCAACTGCCCGATTTTTATCTGCAAATCAGAGAGTTCCCTGTTTAACAGCGTGCGGTGTTTGTCGATCGCACTGATTGATTCATCAATGTCCTTTTGTTTTCTTGCCAGAGAATTGAGCTGACGATGCACTCCTTTTATTTCAATAATCTGATCCTGCATCTGCCCTGTGACGAGAGTAATCTGCGTGAGTAATTCTTCATTGTCATCCAACAGACCTTGCTGAACGGACTTCATTTCCTTGCGTGCTTTTTCAATTACCGATACGCCGGTTCCAAGCTGCCGGGTTAAGTCACTTACATCGCTTTGCGCTCGTCTGATGTTCGCATCCATCTTTTCGATTACGGACTGATTATCCTTGATCCATTTTTTATTCCGCTTGTTAGACACATCCCACAGTTTTCGGATCTCATCCGAATTAACGTCGAGTCGATTTTTAATGGACACCAGGGTTTTGGAGACATCCGTACCGGTAGCATTCAGGCGCTTTTCAAGTTCGATAACATTCTCGTGTCCTTTTGCCAGCAGAATGTTGGCCCGCTCGAGTTTTTTCTGCACTTCATACAGGGTATAGCCACCGATTCCCATCATGATGGCCATCAGCACAATGACAAAAACCAGCATCCCATTGAAATTGTTCTGGCGCGGACCATCCGCCCTGTTGCCGCGGCCCTGGATTCTCTGCCGGGATGCAACCTCATCTCTCGCCGGTTTGATACTATGCAAGCTATCGTTGTCCCTGGATTTGTCAGTCATCCCGTTTTTAATTCCTTGCGGCACGATTTAAAACAAAAAGGACCCACAAAAGAGCCCTTTTTTTTATAGAATACAGCTGTAATAGCTAACAATTACAGAATGGCGATAATACCATATAGCACGACCGTAAGCAGCAGCCCGCTACATATCACACCTTTCACACTGGTCATAGGCCCCTGTTTACCCATAATTCCGTTACCTTCCAGCACCAGAATTATCAGCATCATCAGTACTAATGCAGTCGTGCTGGAATCAGTAAGTAGTCCATTCGTCATGTGCATGGAGGATCCCATGAAAAACAGCATCGGCAACGAGAACAGTGTATTGGTTCGAGACGCCAGACCAGCCTTCGCACCGGCGCCTGCTGCATCCGGATTAGCTTCACCACCTTCTGCAACCTGTTTAGCAGAAGCAATTACAATTTTTTGCTTGGGCCAGATTATCAGCCAGACATTCAGGAACATCAGCGTACCCAGGGTCGCTCCCACGGTGATATCAAATGATATACTGCTACCACGATATGCCAGCATCAGAGCACCTGTGATAAATGTCAGCATCGCACCCCACCTGAACCACCACAGTGCACGAGGTACCAGTTTCTGGACCGCGGCTGATTTGTGTGCGTCTTCTGCTTCCTTGAAGTACTCACCCTGGATAAAATTGAAATAATACAGTATGCCTATCCATGTAATCCCGGCAAGAAAGTGTACATAACGAAACAGATAGTCCATTCCGGCTGATGTGAATAATGCAATATCCATGCGTACCTCCTTTTATAATTATACTTCTGGTTCAACTCTAGTATTGCAGACAACTGCGATCAACAATTACCTATAATCCTGTACCTATAA
>CAZNFE010000579.1:0-1729 GCA_964571945.1 uncultured Pseudomonadales bacterium | reverse complement strand
AGCGGATTCCTGTCGGAATTGCCTTACACTCATGCGATTCAGATCTTGTTGTTTCTCAGTACTGCCTTAACCATAGCTGCTGCGTATTACTTCAACACCTATCTCTCATTCGGTTTGTTGGGTACATTCGCCGGTTATCTGGCCGGGACATTATTCCCCGGAGAAGCTTACCTGCTTGCCGCCAATATCAGTGCCGGTTGCCTGCTGCTATGCACGGCACTGCTCCGCGACTCATACAATATGGCTTATCGCGATGAATTGACAGGATTGCCTCAACGACGTGCGCTAAACGAGCACTTGATGACCCTGGGTACCAATTACACATTAGCTATGCTGGATGTCGATCACTTCAAGAAATTCAACGATACGCATGGCCATGACGTCGGTGATCAGGTGTTACAAATGGTGGCAAGTCAGATTGCCAGGGTACGTGGCGGCGGGAAGGCATATCGATTCGGTGGAGAAGAATTTGTCGTGGTATTTGCCTCTCAAAATATCTCTGATGCCAATTACTATCTCGATGAAGTCCGGAAATCAATTCAGAATTATGAGATGATTATCCGGGACAAGTCGCGGCCGGAAAACCCGGAAAAGCAGAAGCGATTTCTGCGTGAACGAGGTTCATATCGCAGGAAGACCACGAAAGTTTCTGTGACCATCAGTATCGGAGTCGCTGGAAGACGGCTTCGACAGGAGTTACCAGAGGATGTGCTAAAAAAATCTGACCAGGCATTGTATCGAGCTAAACAGGCTGGTCGAAATCAGGTAGTTACTGAACAACCATTGCCTTAATCCTGATGGTCCCAATTAGTTCTTTCATGACGAACCAGATCATTTCCCAAAACGAAGCACGCGCAGGTTTCCGATGGTGCGGCATTCAGACAGGAATAGATCAAATGAAGCCATCATTTTGTCGGTGCGGTCCCGGGGCCGTGAATTATCAAGAACTTGAACAAAAATAGAGACTAAAACTGGTTTTTGATGAGCCAGAAAAGTACACTACCCGCGGACTCAAACCAAGGGGGTGCCAAAACCCCGTTGTTAGCTTTTATTTATAATCAAACGTAAAGATATACTCCTGAGGGGGAATGTAATGATGTCACCATTAACATTAAGCCTGTTGGCCGGTGGGCTGGCGATTGTCTATGGCGCCTGGTCGGTGCGCTGGGTTTTGTCACAGCCACAGGGCAACGAGCGCATGCGCGAGATCGCATCTGCTATACAGCAAGGAGCTTCCGCTTATCTGAATCGACAATATACGGCGATTAGTATAGTTGGAGTCGTGCTCTTTCTTGCATTGGGATTTGCACTGGACTGGGCTACCGGTATCGGTTTTCTGATTGGTGCTGTTTTTTCAGGTGCAACCGGCTACATCGGCATGAATATCTCCGTGCGCTGCAACCTGCGTACTGCTGAGGCAGCGAGTAAGGGTATTAATTCCGCCTTGACGATTGCTTTTCGCGGTGGCGCCATTACCGGTATGCTGGTAGTCGGGCTTGGGCTGGTGGGTGTTTCCGGTTACTTCATGATACTCAAGGGAATGGGTATGGAGACCTCGCACATCCTGCATGCCCTGATTGGTCTCGGCTTTGGCGGTTCACTAATCTCCATCTTCGCTCGACTCGGCGGCGGTATTTTCACCAAGGGAGCCGATGTGGGTGCCGACCTGGTCGGTAAAGTTGAAGCCGGAATCCCCGGAGACGACCCGCGCGACCCCACCCGCGCGGCG
>CAZNFE010000578.1:0-1737 GCA_964571945.1 uncultured Pseudomonadales bacterium | reverse complement strand
CCAAATATCATTAATCAACCCTGGTCGTAATCAATGCGTCTACCGCACAGGCGCCATCTGGAAACAACAGCAGTGGATTGATATCCAGCTCATCGATATCATCTTTGTATGCTGTGACCAGATCAGACACTTTCAATATCACATCGATAAGCGCATCCTGACTCACGGCAGGTTGCCCTCTGACTCCTTCCAGAATTGCATACCCCCGAATTTCCTGCACCATCTCTGCTGCATCCCGTTGCAGGAGGGGAGCAATTCTGAAAGATACATCCTTCAGCACCTCCACGAAAATACCTCCCAGCCCAAACATGACTACCGGGCCAAACACCGGATCTCTGGTTACGCCCACGATAACTTCTACCCCGCCCTGCATCATCTCCTGAACCAGTACACCCTGTATCTCGGCGTCCGGAGCATATTTTTTTGCATTGTCCAGCAATTCATCATACGCGCTGCGAACATCTGCTTCAGATTCAATATCCAAACGAATGGCATCTGCTTCTGTCTTGTGCAGGATCTGGCCGGATTGAACCTTAAGCACCACCGGGTAACCAAGATCAGAGGCAATCTTAGCCGCCTCATCGGCGGAGTTCGCTAATTTTTCACGCGTCACAGGAATATCGCAGGACGCCAATATCTGTTTGCAATCATACTCGGTAAGTGGCTTACCTGAGTTCAACAGTTGATCGGCAACCGGTGTTTTGCACGGTTGTCTCGGTGTTGAATTGGCGGCATCTTCCCGAGCCTGCTTCACCTTGCGCTGATACCAGGACAGGTCCGCAACTGCTTTTGCTCCCTGAAGGTCGTTAAATACAACCGGAATGCGGGCATCTTTAAGCATCTGAAATCCAGCCTCTGCTACTTCCGATCCACCATTTCTTCGGGCAGTAACGACAATAGACTTACTCGTAGATTTCTGAATTTCTATAATCTTCTGAGCCACCCTCTCATCCGAATAGTGCATCTGCATAAAAATAAGATCTATGCCATCTGCGCCGGACAATACTTCAAGGCAACGGAATGGCATATCCGGATCACGCCCTGCCTGAGCAGTCATATCAATCGGGTTCTTTGCGGACCCGAACGTGGGGAGCACCTCCTCCAGCCGTTGTTTCGTCGTTCCCGAAATTTCAGGGACAGTAAGGCCCAGACTCTCACAGCGATCTGACAACATCACACCATGCCCACCGGAGCCTCCGAGAATGGCTATGTTGGTATGCTCGAAACTGCGACCGGTTCGATGTAACAACACGAATGAAGTCAACTCGCTGAGATCATTGATGCGTATAATGCCCATCTGGCGGAAAAAGGCGCTGTACACCTCATCATCCCCGGCTAGTGAGCCAGTGTGTGAATTGGCCGCTCTGGCTCCGGCTCCGGTCCGGCCGACCTTGAGTAGCAAAATCTGTTTACCTATCTGAAGTGCCCTCTCGGCAACCTGGCGCAACTTTTCACCATCTCGGGCTCCTTCCAGATAACCGCCGATCACTTCCGCATGAGGATCATCCAGCAGGTACTCCATGAAATCGGCCATGCCAGCATCTGCCTCATTGCCTACACTGGCAAAGGAACTGAAACCGACTCCGGCTGCAGTGGCCTCCGCGTAAATCATGGCTCCAAAGGCGCCGCTTTGTGTTACAAATGCCAGCGTTTGCGGCGTGATTGGTTCCAGATCCATGATATGTGCGAATGAGGCCATGACCGAGTTGCTCAGGTTCATCAGGCCCAGGCACGTTG
>CAZNFE010000577.1:0-1750 GCA_964571945.1 uncultured Pseudomonadales bacterium | reverse complement strand
TCGATAGATTGATAGGAGTAGACGCCATCGGTGAGCTGCCGCTCAATTCGATTCTGGGTCATCAGACAGTGAAGATGTGCGACGCATTCGCCCAGCGCCATGAAAAGTGAGTGTCCATCCAGAGTTCGCTTAAACAATACCGGCAGCAGTTCCACGGCAGTTTGCGGTTCGATGCAGGCCTCCTCTATTGCCAGCATGCGATCTGCATGATGGGCATCCAGTTCATCCAGTCTCTCATGTAATCCATAGAAGGGTGCATTGTGAGCGGGTAGCACCAGGGTGTCGTTCGGCACAAGTGCTTTGAATTTTGTCAGAGATTCCAGCCAACCCAACATCGGGTTTCCATCCGGTTCGGTAGGAAATACACTGACATTGGAGGTAATGATCGGCAATACCTGGTCACCGGATATCAGGATGCGGAGTTTTTCACTATACAGGCAGACGTGTTCCGGTGAGTGCCCGGACCCTGTGATAACCTGCCAGTTTTCACCGCCGATAGTCAGCGAATCACCGTCACTCAATCGGGTAAAAGAAGGCGGTATTGGAATATCTGCTTGTTCCTCTGGTATGAAGCTGTCTCGGGCTTTACGCATCCGCTCGATAAAATTTTGATCAATACCTGCTTTGACAAAGTATGCTGCCATTTGCCAGTTATCGTTCTGCGTCATAATCTGGCCCAATACTCTGGCCTGATAATACTCTGCATGGCTCATCAGCAACGGTGCCTGCCAATAGTCGGCAATAAAACCGGCTTGACCGGTATGATCCGGGTGCAGATGGGTACAGATGATGCGACTGACCGGTTTGTCCTGCATATGCTTATCGAAGATCATTTCCCAATAGGTACGGGTTTCTTCGCCGCGGATGCCGGTATCGACGACTACCCAGGAATCACCATCATCCAGCAGATAGAGGTTAATGTGATTCAGAGACATAGGTAACGGCATCTGCAGCCAGTACACGCCAGCCGCCAATTCCATAATGTCGCCGTAAGGAGGCGTAGTGTCATAGGGATATACAAGAGTAGCTTGTGTCGTTTCCATCAGCACTTGATTCTGTGTTCCAGAGATAGTTGCGATTGACAAACATCATACACCAACTTCATTTCAGGGCTCCAGTGATGTCTCAGGAAGGCTCACCAGCGCAAAACTGTGATCTTGTCCACAGAATAGAGAATTACCGTGACAGTTGGTCTGAATATCGTAGGCGATGGTTCCAGGCTCACTTTACAATGCTAATTCTTAGCGAAAGACTACGATGGCAGATATTTCCCATTTCAGTATGCAGAATCATCTGCTCGAACATTTCACTCTTCATTGGCGTTAGAAAACCCCGAATGCAAAAGATCGTAGAGAACGCAGATAGATTCAAGATTCGAGCTCAATTTCTGAGTTACCAGCGCAGGGCAAGTATTGTTAATGAGATACGGTCAGTGACTCGGGTTCAACTGCATAAACTGATGCTGGGTTTATTGGCGAATGCGTCGGATTCTCTTTTTGAGTATATGGGATCTATCCAGGACAAGACGTTGATGAACAGATACTTCAATGTGATGAGAGGCCTGAAGAAAGGCTATAAAGATCTGGTGTTCGGATTCGATCAACAGATGACGACTTCCTGGGAAGCGTTGCTGCTGGGAAAACCGTTACCGTTACTGCAAAGTATTGGCTGTAAACCCGCAGCAAAAATCGCCTTTTTCAGCCATAGAGCAGAGCATCGATATTCCATCCTGCTGGGAATTTTAAGGCGG
>CAZNFE010000576.1:0-1750 GCA_964571945.1 uncultured Pseudomonadales bacterium | reverse complement strand
AAAAACGCAGCATCCCAAACTGGAATATGCTGCAGGGGTCCTTTCTTGAAGACCTGATTGCAGCAGGTTACCCGAGGGAAACCATCGATACAGTTCTGTGCACCCATCTGCATGTAGACCATGTTGGCTGGAACACCATGCTGGTCGATGGGAACTGGCTACCCACTTTCCCCTCCGCCCGGTACCTGATGGGGGAGAAGGAATATCGATACTGGACGGAAGAATCGGACCAGACTGAATATGGTGATATTATGGCTGATTCGGTACTACCCGTTTTTGATGCCGGTCTCATCGAGCTGGTCGATATGAATTACCGGATCACAGATGAGATCTGGCTTGAACCAACTCCGGGACACACGCCAGGCCATGTAAGCGTACATCTCCGATCCAGGGGAGAGGAAGCATTGATCACAGGTGACTGTATTCATCATCCCTGCCAGATTGCAAAGCCGGAGTGGTCAAGCAGTGCGGATTACAACGCTGAAACAGGTGTGATCACCCGTAATGCATTGTTAAACAGATACGCTGATCAACCGATTCTGATCATTGGTACGCATTTCGCTACACCCACGGCGGGACACTTAAAGCGAGAGGGAGACCAGTTCTGGTTACAGACTTTACCGGATGCGAGCGCAACTCCACCGTAAGGCTCACCATCCGCCTCTAACGTCCCATCGCGTAGAATTCATCATTGGGTCTCATGCTCATGAGATTGGCCATCCGATTGGATAAACCAAAAAAAGCCGTGATCCCGGCAATATCCCAGATATCCTCATCTGTAAATCCGTGCTCATGCAGCCCATCAAAATCTTCCTGACAGATTTGATCCGACTGTTTGTTTACTTTCATTGCAAAATCCAGCATGGCACGTTGCCGCAATGAAATATCTGCCTTTCGATAGTTAGTAGCTACCTGGTCCGATAACAGTGGTTGCTTGGACAGAATTCGCAGAATTGCACCGTGCGCGACAACACAGTACAGACAATTATTACCGCCGCTGATTGTCACCACGATCATCTCTTTATCTGATTTACTAAGATTGCTTTCTCGCAACATCAAGGCGTCATGCATGGCAAAAAAAGCACGGCACTCATCAGGTCTGTGGGAATATGCCAAAAATACATTGGGTATAAATCCGATTTTTTCCTGTACGGTTACCACCATATCGCGTATATCATCAGGCAGGTGTTCAAGATCAGGGACGGGATATCGGCTTATGGGTTTTGTATCTTCAGTCGGTGAACTCATCGTTAGGCAGCCTGGTTTGGTGATCAATAACAATCCTCCGGCGAAGCCGGAGGTATTTCGATCATAATCCCCTAAATGAGATCAATTGTCGATCAGGTTTCTGGCATTTTCGTCTTCTACCTGGTTCATCAGTATCTCGTTGGCATCAGCCAGTATGATGCCAACACTATCGGTAACGAAGCGACTGAACAATGGCACAATGAGCAGCCGTTCTTCATCAGTAAGGAGCAACTGTTGGGATCCCTGCCAGAAAGACAAGTACAGGTGTTCAGGGCAAAGCGGATGGAATAATTCTTCCGTATGGAACAACGCCGCCATGTGTTCGTTGAAAATTCCCAGCAGGATGGAATATCGATCCTCTGCTCTATGGCTAAAAAAGGCGATTTTTGCTGCGGGTTCACTGCCAATGCTTTGTAGTAATGGCAACGGTTTTCCAAGCAGCAACGCTTTCCAGGAAGTCGTCATCTGTTGATCGTATCAGAACAACAGATCTTTCTAGCCT
>CAZNFE010000575.1:0-1758 GCA_964571945.1 uncultured Pseudomonadales bacterium | reverse complement strand
CTGACGAGAGGGAGCAACTTCTTCACTGTCCAACATGTCAAACATGCCTTCTGTTTGCTCTCTCTGGGCAATCGCTTCTGCCGAATTCACTTCTTCCAGCAACAGATCTCGACTGGCGATATCCTCGGCTTCCATAGAAGGCATGGCACCTAGCATGGCTTTTATACGTGGGTCGATTCTTGGATCATCCGCAATGGTTGGCATGTGTTTACTCGTTGACAATTGTGATTGAAAAATAACCCAGGATCAAAATTAAGTCTACAGCCAATCCTGATTTCCCGCTGCCAGCATCATTGCATCCTCAAAGCAGACAATGCTATTTGATGCCTTGACCAGCGCATCCTGGATCATGAGGTTTGCTCCCTAGAGTAATCTGCATGAGACCACCGGGCATAGAAGATGTCGTCGTTGTTATGAAAGGTGACGAGGTCGTGAAATCAGTCAGCGAATAATAGGCAAGTACTATTTCCATTGTCCTCGCGATAGAATTTACCCATAACCAACCAAAGGTTCTTCAACACGATTCGCCTGGACCAATGTTTCAGCTGAAACAACGCCAGCGCCAATTTCACCGGTGTCTTCGCAAAATGTTTCAGCTGAAACATCCACCGGATATATTGGCCCTTGCGGAATCGGTCGACCATCAGGTCGTTGAAAGTACCATTCGCCCTGGAAGTCCTTTTTAACCTTGAATCCCTCCTCATGCACCAACCTGTGGTGTGAACTGCATAGGCTTATCAGATTTTCCGGGCTGGTTTCACCACCGTCCGCCCAATGTTTCACGTGGTGCATGTCTATCCATCGGTCATGAGTACAGCCTGGAAAGACACATCCTCTATCGCGGGCCAATAAAGCACGTTTCAGTGGCGGTGACACAGTCCGATGCTTACGCCCCACATTGAGTGGCCCACCGGATTCATCTTCAATCACAGGTACGATACTGCTATCACAGGTGACTCGTCGCACTGATTCGATGGGCAGATCGCTCTCACCTCCTTTGTCTCTCAAAGCCGATTCATCTACATGCACCATCACCTGGTAGTTGTCAGCAGATGACGACTTGCCATGCTTGTCACCGGACAGGAAGCTTTTGGCAATGGTGACCAGCGCATCGGCCTGCAGCGCAAACAGCGATTCATCTCCCAGTACCTCTTCGGCCATGGCGAATTCAATCGCCTTCATTACCAATTCTCCTTGTTCTGCTGGTAACTCAATCGTGAAACTCATGCTGCCATCTGCCTTGCGTGAACGACTCAGCCAGCGATTCTGATGCAGGCGGTTGGCATCCTGAACGGAAGCTTTCCGATCCCCATTACGCATCTGCCTGCAACGCTGTTCTACCTGGGACGCGGTGGCGCCGATCGCAAAATCAAGCAAGTCCTGTTCGTTGGACGGCGTGGCTACACGGGTCATTGCTCTGACATTGGAATAGCTCAGCTCACCTTTTTCAAAGCTGGCAGATACGAGTGGCAGGTCGATTAGTCCTCGTGCCGTTCTGACTTTTTCCCTGGCAGTGCCGGGTACAATTCCGCAGCGAAGATTTAGCCACGCTGCACAGTCAGTGCAACCCCAGGCCTTCCATCCCTGCCGTAAGTCGAATTCCCTCAGTAGCACGAGGAATTGATATTCACTGGCATTGATTTGGAACGAGTGATTGATGAGTTGGTTTTCCAGTTCGTCGATATGTAGGTTTGAAAATACGGCGGAAACGACATTTTGCATGGCGGATTATCCTTATTGTTAGACTGTTTATATATA
>CAZNFE010000574.1:0-1782 GCA_964571945.1 uncultured Pseudomonadales bacterium | reverse complement strand
CCGGACTCATCCAGCTTACCGAGTGCACCCTCACCCACATTCGGTATATCACAGGTCACTTCCTCGGAGCCTAATTTGGTGTCTCTGGCTATGCAGGTCAGCTCTTGTATGTGAATAGAAGTAAATCGGTCTTCCTTAACGACTTTTTCCGATACGAGGATTGAATCTTCGAAGTTGTATCCATTCCAGGGCATAAATGCAATACGCATATTCTGCCCCAATGCCAATTCACCGGTATCAACCGAAGGTCCATCGGCTAATACGTCTCCGCTAAAAATTGTATCTCCTTTGTTCACCAGAGGTCGCTGGTTAATACAGGTATTCTGGTTGGATCTTATGTATTTGGTAATATTGTAGATATCGACACCTGCCTCACCAGTTGCCGTTTCCTCATCATTCACACGGATTACAATTCGTGCTGCTTCGACCAGCTCGACTACCCCACCTCGCCTGGCGATCACACATACACCCGAGTCGCGCGCAACAACTCGCTCCATCCCGGTACCAACCAGTGGTTTTTCGGATGTCAGGGTCGGTACCGCCTGGCGCTGCATATTGGAGCCCATCAGCGCCCTATTGGCATCATCATGTTCCAGGAAAGGGATCAGAGAAGCTGCCACCGATACAACCTGCTGCGGTGAAACATCCATGAAATTCACGCTGTCTTTTGGCATTTTGGTGAATTCACCCTGGTGTCGGACATCAACCATGTCATCTACCAAAACTCCCTTTTTGTCGATCTGCGCACTTGCCTGGGCAATAACGTAGTCTGATTCAATTATCGCTGAAAGATATTCGATCTTATCCGTTACTGTGCCATCCACTACACGGCGGTATGGGCTTTCCAAGAATCCGTAGGAATTGGTTTTGGCATAGGTTGCCAGCGAGTTAATCAATCCGATATTCGGCCCTTCTGGCGTCTCGATAGGACACACGCGACCGTAGTGAGTCGCATGAACGTCACGCACCTCGAATCCAGCTCTTTCCCGAGTCAAACCACCGGGCCCCAATGCCGAGACTCGTCGCTTATGGGTTACTTCTGACAACGGATTGTTCTGATCCATAAACTGCGACAATTGAGCGGAACCAAAAAATTCCTTTACGGCAGCAGCTACGGGCTTGGCATTAATTAGATCTTGTGGCATGAGCCCTTCAGATTCCGCGATACTTAACCTTTCCTTGACAGCCCGTTCCACGCGGATCAATCCGAGACGAAAAGCATTTTCCGCCATTTCACCAACAGATCGAATCCGTCGATTTCCGAGATGATCAATATCGTCAACAGTGTCCTTGCCGTTACGAATCGATATGAGACACTTCATGACGTCGATGATGTCCTGCTTGCTGAGGATGCCTTCACCTTCTTCTTCAGGACGTCCCAGACGCCTGTTGAATTTCATGCGACCAACTGCAGTGAGATCATATCTATCTGGAGAAAAGAAAAGATTGGTAAACAGATTTTCTGCTGCTTCTTTGGTTGGCGGCTCACCCGGTCTCATCATGCGGTATATTTCCACCAGAGCTTCCAGTCGATTTTGTGTACCATCAATTCGGAGGGTTTCCGAAATAAAGGATCCGCAGTCCAGATCATTGACATAGATTGTTTCGAACTCGGTTATTTTTGCCTCACTCAACTGCACCAAAATTTCAGGTGTGATGGCAGTATTGCATTCAACCAGTATCTCGCCGCTCTCTTTATCGATGATGTCCTTCGCCATCACACGACCACATACAAACTCCTCTGGAACTTCAAGCTCGGAGATTTTGGTCTTTTCCAGATTA
>CAZNFE010000573.1:0-1786 GCA_964571945.1 uncultured Pseudomonadales bacterium | reverse complement strand
ACAATCATATCTCTGTGGGATGATGCCCGGAGCCGTGTTGCTACTTGTGGCCACATTCATTTTGTTCAGTGCCTCCCGGCAGATGCAAAAAAGTATCACCTGTGCCGGACTCTGCAGCATGCTCGCACTTCAATTGATCACATCGGGATTTCAGGAAGTTGCGCCATCACGTTCGGCCCGCGAAATTTCCACTGCCATCCAAGCGAACCACCTGTCGGATGTCCCGGTATATGCAGTGGAAGGTAATTTTCCACGTTCGCTCAGTTTTTATCTGGGCAAAATTGTGTGGATGGTGGGTTTTAAGGGTGAACTGACAATGGGTATCGACGCAGAACCACACGGGTGGCTGGCAACGCCGGAACAGTTTATCAAACAATGGCAAGCCGAATCGCAAGCGATCGCAGTGTTCAAACCAGCAGCTTTCGAACGCTACGCTGAACGAAATTTGCCAATGCGGATCATTTATCAGGGGCCAGGACGAATCGTGGTAGCCAGGAATTAATAAAGTCAGCCATTCGGGCTTGGAGTCATTCATACAGTCAGTTTGTGACTTCAGGGACAGAGTTCTTTTTCCCGTGATGCGAAATGCACGACCGGGATGACGACCAGTGTGAGTAGCGTAGAGATCAGAATGCCGAATATTAAGCTCACCGCAAGCCCGGCGAAAATCGGGTCATCCAGGATAAACAAGGCATCCAGTATGGCTGCCAGGGCGGTCAGAGTAATCGGTTTGGCGCGTACTGCCGCTGCATGCACCACCGCCTCGGCAAATTCCACACCGCGATCCACTTCCAGATTGATAAAGTCTACCAGCAAAATAGAGTTGCGCACGATGATCCCGGCAAGAGCGATCATGCCGATCATCGAAGTGGCTGTGAATTGTTCCGCCAGCAGGGCGTGACCGGGAAGAATACCGATAATGGTAAGTGGGATGGGTGCCATGATGACAAGCGGCGTGATGTAAGAACGAAATTGTGCGACTACCAGCAGGTAAATAATGGTCAGACCAACTGCGTAAGCAATCCCCATATCACGAAAAGTCTCATAGGTGACCTGCCATTCGCCATCCCATTTAATACTCGCCCGATATGGGTTATCCGGTTGAGCAGTCAGAGCCTGCTCCATCTCCGGATTCTGTCGGGTCAGTTTACCCATAATCTCGAACATCCCGTATAGGGGGCTGTCGGTTTCCCCGGCGCCGTCGCCAGTGACATACACTACCGGCAATAAATCCTTGTGGTAGCGCGTTTGTTCATGATCCGTTTGCTCGATCTGCACCAGATCGCGAATGGGTACCAGCACACCGCTGCGACTGCGTACCTTGAGCTGCAGAAATTGTTCTCGATCTGCTTTGCCCGCTTCATCCACTTCAAGACGAATCGGGATCGGATACTTTGACCATCGTGAGTGCAGATAACTGGCATCTTCTCCGGTCAGTGCCGTATCCACTGCCCGGGCAATAGCTACCTGACTTACCCCCAGTAGTGCCGCCTTCTGGCGGTCCACATGTATGATGAAACGGTTACTGGGTGTTTCAATGCTGTCATCTACATCGACAACCCCGGGTGTTGTGCTGAATTGCTCGTGAATCATTCTGGCGGTTTCAATCTGCTGCGGGTAATTTTGCCCGTATACTTCCGCTACCAATGGCGCCAGTACAGGAGGTCCTGGCGGTACTTCGACAATCTTCACGTTCGCGTTAAAATCACGGGCTATTTCCTGCAATGGTTTGCGAAATGAAAGTGCAATCTCATGGCTTTTGCGATCGCGCTGGTGTTTGTCGATC
>CAZNFE010000572.1:0-1799 GCA_964571945.1 uncultured Pseudomonadales bacterium | reverse complement strand
GGCACATTGACTTCTCAGATTCTGGTACCAAAACCGTAGTTTCAGGACAGGAACTTGCTAAAGCCGAACTATCGGTGATTCGGCAATCCAGCGGCTGCGGAAACCGCACAGGGACAATCATCACCTCGGCCTCGCGCCGAGATACAGCAGTGGGTTGTATCGCATCAGTTGTTATAATGAAAATACTCACTTGATCGGAATTTCCCTGGACCAATATAGATGATTAATCGATTGTGCAATGGTGCGATGCCGTCTGCCAGGTTGCCGATATTTTGAATAGTCGAACTTCCATCAGATCTCTACGCATTATCAGCGGAAAATACCGTGGCCGCAAAGTCACCTTTCCGGATTTGAGCAGCATCCGACCAACTCCCAATCGAGTCAGGGAGACACTGTTCAACTGGCTTACCCCACATTTGTCTGGCGCCCGATGTTTCGAGCCCTTCGCAGGCAGCGGCGTGCTATGTATAGAAGCTATTTCAAGGGGTGCCGGACAAGTGACGATTATCGACCAATCGAAGCAAGTAATCGAGCATATCCGCTCCCAACTGATAAAGATTGGTGTCGAAAAAAAACAATACCATCTACATCAAGGAGATGCTCTTGCCTATATCCGCAATCAGCAGGCCAGAGATTTATTCGATATCGTATTTCTAGACCCTCCGTTTGATCAACAACTGATCGGTGCCACCTGCAATCTTTTATCTGAGCAACAACTTCTGGCACCAGACGCATTAATCTATATTGAATCAAATGCCGAAATTGTCGAACATCTATTACCAGTCAATTGGGTCATCCAGAGAAGTAAAAACGCGGGAAATGTCCATTATTGTCTATGTACGGTTGACTAGGAGCCTGGCCGAGAACAGATTGGCTTACTGTGGCGGCTGCACAAGAATTACCGGCTCAATTACCAGAGAACATCTGCACGCCATCCCCCTGAGTTGGCTTGCATTTACCTGGCGCTTGCGACGATTGCGATATATCGGGAGGCAGTCTGTTTTCGGACGAGTTCCTGGGGTATGATGGCGCCTCTTCAAGCAGCAGGTTTCAGGGCAGCTTACAATGACGATAGCGATATACCCAGGCACTTTCAATCCGATCCATAACGGCCATACTGATTTAATCCAGAGAGCAGCCACTATTTTTGATCATGTTGTTCTTGGAGTTGCTACCAGTCCCCAGAAGAAGCCCGCAGATTTGCAAAAACGAGTAGCGCTGGCCACAACCGTCCTGGCACATCTGGATAATGTCGAAGTATGTGGATTCTCCGGATTAACCGTGGAATTTGCTCGAGCACATGATGCAACTGTCATTCTCAAGGGAATCAGGACAGTAACCGATTTTGAATATGAATTTCAGATGTTGAGCATGAACCGTGCTTTGTTACCTGGCCTGGAGACTGTGTTTTTGGCACCTTCGGAAAAATGTTCGTACATTTCATCCACCCTGATCAGGCAAATATCCTCATTGGGTGGAGAGATTACTCAATTTGTCCATCCCGCAGTTGCCAGGGCCTTGCAAGAAGGCCTTATATCCAACTAATTCTGGTCTGGATGCGGCACCACCGTAAAGTCTGTTTCTGTTCTGCCAATAGTGATAATGTGAGCAAGCTGACCCATTAAATAACAATCCTCCGGCAAAGCTGGAGGTATTTCGATCAGGAGCCCCTCACATACACCAAGGATAGCAATAGCTGGCACAGAAGCAGGCTCCGGTGATACGACATACCATCACCCTTCAACCTAGAAACCGCAGTTGACCGCTCAAACTATCGTAAGTGACTGATGAAGGAGAAC
>CAZNFE010000571.1:0-1841 GCA_964571945.1 uncultured Pseudomonadales bacterium | reverse complement strand
CGCCCTCCGCGTCCCCCCCCCCAGGTGCGGTTGTAACTCCTGCGAAATCTTAAAATCCGACCCAGTCTCGAGTACCCTGCATCAGCAAGCCGGTACCGCGGTTTTGCACCAGCCGAAATGGCTCCGGGCTAAAGACATCGAATCGGTCGGTTCCCTGTACCCAGGCTCTACGCCACATGGTGCCTTTGCCGACCGGTCGGCTGAACTCGGTTTCAGGTGTTCCCTGCCAGGTCAGATAATCCAGATAGATCTGGCCACTGGTGGCGGAACTGATCTGCAGGCCGATTTCCGATACCGGACGCAGACTCGTATCGGGTATCGTGAATTCCAGCGTGCAGTTAGCGTCATGCCGGATTGTTTGTTCAGGGCCATAGCGGGTTTCGACCTGATCGTTTTCGACATAAACCCGGTAGGCAATTCTGACCACGACATCACTGTTACCACCACAGAGCTGCACTTTAACGGTTTGTCCTGTATGGAGCCGGGGTGAAGCCATCAGACCGTAGCCCCTGGTCTCAAAATATTTCGCGGTATCCTTACTGGTAACAAATGTCGCTGTGGATACCAGACAGGAACCTGGACTAAAAGAAATTTCCAGACTTCGCTGACCCGATTGACTGTGCCCATCTGCATTGACGATGCTGGCATTTCCATCCCACCCGGGATCATCATCAACGATAAATCCCTGCACGGAGCCGGGCATCTCAAAGTGGAATTTTGCACCTTCCTTGGGACATGTTTTATCAAGTCCCCTGAGTGCCCGGCCGACGTTTGTAATTTCAATGGCCTCGGTGACGCAATCAGTTATGGCGCGACCACCATCGGCTGTTGGCATGTAGAGTCTGTCGGCCACCGGTCCTCGCCAGTCGGCTCCCAGATTCTTGCTCGCATCAATGCCTGACAGCCCGTTCTTGATACCCATCAGGCAACCCACATTGCCTGAATTGCAATCCGTATCCCAGCCACAGGTGTTGACTATCTTGAGTGTTTCACGGAAATCGTCCTGCCCGTACAGCAGGGCATGGATAATCAAGCCATGGTTAGGAACCATGTGGCAATTGCCACCATAGATATGATAACCATAGCGATTTTCGATCTGTTCGCGTGTTTTACGCCAGTCCGTTTCTCCGGCGTGCCAATCCCGGATATCCTGAATTAATCGATAGATGACTGAGTCACCCGGGATAAACGAGACCGCAATATCAATCAGTTTATCCAGATTCCCTTCAACAAATGCGGCTGCTTCCATGGCAGCGATGACCTGTGCACCATAGATAGCCTCCCCGTCGTGACTGACACTGGACGCACGTCGCGCCAGATCGGCGGCCAATTCCGGATCACCTGCGGCTGCCATTGCCCAGCCATCGATGAAGATCTGAGCACCAATTTGCTCCGATACGACCTTGCCATTGATATCCATTGAACCGCTCATCGGTGCTTCTGTGCCATCTTCCAGGCGAATGAAAGCAGTATGTTCTGTGGAATTTCCCATACCACCCCACCACAGAATCGATTTTTCCCGGATGATGTAATTCAACCAGGTATGACCGATTTCCGCGGGTGTGATAGCAACGGAATTGCCGTGATCCGGTAGCGCTCGGACGAACGTGAAAGTACCGGAGATATCATCGTCAGTGACAATCAGCGGCACATCCAGCTTATCGTGAACGTAGTAGTCGATTTCGCCCAGACGCGCCATGATCCGTTGATGAGACCAGCCTTCAAACGGTCGACCCAGATATACGCCGATGACCTTGCCCAGTACACCTGCGTAAACACGTTCCGCATAATCAGCCTGCATGAAATAGCCTCCTGTGTTTGATTAACATCGGATTTTGACG
>CAZNFE010000570.1:0-1845 GCA_964571945.1 uncultured Pseudomonadales bacterium | reverse complement strand
AATGTGCAGCCGCCACAGTAGGCCAATCTGTTCCCGGTCAGGCTCCTAGCCCCTGGCAGTGTGTTGAAGCTGTTGGCGTTACCCTGTCGCCATCCAGGATGTTTGAGTAATATCTGTTACTTTTCTTCAAATACAATTGCTCTGATCCAGCAGCCGTCCAGGCGCTCCACGCTCAGAGGGAATCCGAAGTAGAATACACGGTCCCGTGTAAGAGAAGTGATGTTGGTCAATGGGTAGGTAATTGGAATGTTGTTACCCAGCATGGCTCTATGGGTTGGAGAATTGTGCGGTTGAGGTTTTTTGGCATCAGTTTCCCATATGATGCCTGGTACCTGTACTGCCAGCATCTTGATCTTCTTCTCAGCTAACCAGGCGGATGTTTCAGCGGGCATATAAGGTTGCTCCGAACCCTCGTAAGGACTGCCCATCAACACGATGTCACCTTCCTGAACGTTACCCAGGTGTTCAGGCTGAATTGGCTGACCCTGCATCACTGTTTCACCCTTATCATTGGTTTTCGCTAAGGGTTTAACATCCACCAGATTACAGACTGCGGCCGGTCCGAAGAATTGTTGCAACGGATACTCCCAGAGCCCCTTGACGTCTGCCGACAATCCTTCCCAGTGATCCATGTGTCCTTTTCCACCTTCGGTATGGGAGCCGAAGTGACCGCTCATTCTGGCGAACGGCCAGACCGTGTCACCTTTGAAGCCACCTACCAGGGTATAGAGTGTATTGTCGTACTCAGCAACACCCTCTTCCAGAACCCAGGGCAGACCATAGGCATCCGCATTGCCTTCTTCTATATCACCATTGAGCCGCTTTACTCTGGCTACCATTCTTGGACTGAGATCTACCAGACGATACTTGTCTAAATCAAACATAATGCCCCCGCAATTACTCAAAGATTTTATGCCCTGGCGGCCAAATTCTTACCATAGGTGCAACGCTTCGGCTTGTCAAAAGAGCAGGGCGGAAGTTCACCCACAAATGTAATTATCGAATGGGCGGGGCGGCCTATAGGTCATGCTATCCGATGAATGCAAGACCCATTGAGAAGATAATTGCCAGCTACATTTCAATTGCCAGCATGTTGATAAATGTCTGTTTCTGATCATCGGTCATGGCATCAAAATCCGGTACCAACATTTTTGTCACCGGGAAGTCCGCGAACTCGGGTGATGGTGATTGCAGGGTTGCCGCTATGTTATGCAGCCCGTTGCCTTCCTCGCTGCCTTCCATGAGCGGTCCGCCGATTTCGTCAGGCCAGATAATCTTTGGTCCAGGTGCCTCAGCGTATGAATTCGGTCGGCCAACGTACTTTTCGATGGCTGCTCGCATGCGTTGCTCATCAGCAGCTCGCTGACGTCCACCCTCAGCACCATAGAAGGCGCCCGACTGGTTACAGATTGCCGCCCATCGCGCTTTGATATGAAAGCCAGGAATAGCCAGCGCTTCATCAGGAATTCCGTCACCGCCCGAGATCTTCCCATCTTTGACGATGATGAAATAACCGGCTTTCTCGCGGCCACCGTCCATTAATCTGGCTGGAGGATGGGTGTAGTGTTCAGTAAAGGCCCAATCCAGACCTTCAGGAAGGTTTGCTGCTGCCAGGATTGTGACAGAATGTGCAGCACAGGCTTCCCCCCATGCTTTAGAGCCGAATTCTCCAACTGGTTTGAGCCTTGTCATATCTATGATCGGCATTGGTATTCCTCCCTTAGTAAAATTAATAGTATCGATTCGACGATCTGATTGCCTGGGTTGGTGATCCACTCAACTGTCGCCTCTTGCGTGGATACCCATTGCACCCGAATCATGTAGCGACATCTTCATCAGCGCAAC
>CAZNFE010000569.1:0-1846 GCA_964571945.1 uncultured Pseudomonadales bacterium | reverse complement strand
CACCGGTTGGCATCAATACAAAGGCATCCTTGCCGTCGAGCAGTGTACAGATAATTTCTTCCTGCATGGGACGGAAGGAGTCATAACCGAAGACTTCTTTCAGTATGTTTCGTGTCTGTTCTTTTGTTTTTTTCGTTGCCATTCTCTTCCTCTCGCACGGGCTTATTCCCTGCGGTTTGTTGGCCGGAAACCCTGTGGTTGCCGGACCTTGCGTATGAGTATTTTGCATATTGGTTTGTGACTTCTACAAGGGTTTAGCGGTGACTTTTCGAGTCAGTATTGTTATTTCATCATAAGTGAATGGTATTTGCAAGCTTTTTCGTGATTTTAGCAGCTTATGGCATGAAGTATAAATACTGATGAATTGGACGGTAACACTGCCGACCTGTGAGCGGCATGATACCATGAATCAAATCAGGCACGTAAGTGCTTGATTTGTAAGCGAAGGCAAAATGACATTTTTGTCTGAGCGGGTTGATTTATTGCCCCCTGGCAAAAATCAGTACCTCTACAGGTGTCAGCGCGTGTATCATATATTGCGATTCAGAGGCTTGACGGTATCTTTCCAATACTTTTTCCCATGGAGATATACATGTCTGACGCTGTTCACCACCATTTGATCATTCTTGGTTCCGGTCCTGCCGGTTATACCGCTGCGATTTATGCAGCCCGAGCTAATCTGAAGCCGGTGGTGATTCAGGGCCAGCAGGCTGGTGGTCAGCTTACCACGACGACCGATGTGGATAATTACCCCGGTTACAGGGATGGTGTTCAGGGTCCGGAAATGATGGAGGATTTCAAGGCACAGGCAGAACGTTTTGGCACTGAAATGATATGGGATCATATCAACGAGGCCGATCTGACAAAACGCCCGTTCAGGCTCAAGGGTGACGATGGTGCCTATACCTGCGATGCGCTGATTATTGCGACTGGAGCGTCAGCCAAATATCTCGGACTGCCGAGCGAGGATGAGTTCGCCGGGCGTGGTGTATCGGCCTGTGCAACCTGTGACGGTTTTTTCTATCGCGGCAAGGATGTGGCTGTAGTAGGTGGTGGCGATACCGCTGTGGAGGAAGCTATTTATCTGGCCAATCTGTGCAACAAGGTGACACTGGTACATCGCCGGGATGCATTACGTGCAGAACCGATTATGCAGGATAAATTGCTGGCGACAGAGAATGTCGAAGTGGCTTGGAACAGTACAACCGAAGAGATCCTCGGTGATGAAACAGGTGTGACCGGCATTCGTCTTAAATCGACGCTGGATGGGTCGATCCGTGACCTGGATGTGCATGGTGTGTTTATTGCTATCGGGCACAAACCAAACACCGATTTTCTCAAGGGTCAGCTGGATATGGATGAGACCGGCTACCTGATCACTAAAGGCAAGAGCACAGCGACATCGGTGGAGGGCGTTTTTGCCGCCGGCGATGTGGCTGACCCGGTTTATCGTCAGGCCGTCACATCGGCGGGAGATGGCTGCAAGGCCGCACTCGATGCCGAACGCTGGCTGACTGCACAGGCTAGAGTATGAATACCCGTCGGCCGTTGGCTGTTCTGCTGGATCGCGACGGAGTCATTAATTTTGATTCACCGGATTATATCCTCACCCCTGACCAGTGGCACCCTATTCCAGGTTCACTGGAAGCTATTGCCCGGCTGACCAGGGCGGGACTGACAACAGCCATTATCAGCAATCAATCGGCGCTGGCACGTAACATGATGAATCAGGATACATTCAACACTATACATGCAAAAATGATGCTGGCCATTGAGCAGGCTGGTGGCTTCATTTCTCATGTCGCTTATTGCCCGCATGGTCCGGATGATCATTGTTTTTGTCGCA
>CAZNFE010000568.1:0-1848 GCA_964571945.1 uncultured Pseudomonadales bacterium | reverse complement strand
TCACCCTGTGCACTCACCCTGAGGGCGTCACAAATTTTGACCATGAGTGCGCCTGGTGTGTCGGCAGAGCCCGCCGGGAAACTGTCGAAAGAGGTACAGCAAGACCCGCAACATGCTATTGCTTCTATTGAGTCAGGTATCATGAACAACACCGGATTGATATCCAGCATCTTTCGTTTACAGGATGACCCACAAATCAAGGCGATTCTGAAAAATCCGGAACTTATGCGGGCAATCCGGAATCTGGATTATGACAAGTTAGCAACAGATCCACGAATCAAGGCGCTGATGAATAATCCGATGGTTAAGGAAATTCAATCCAGTCTGCATTAAATCAGGAAAAAGGGCCGGATTGAAGCGCCCCTTTGTTCCCTAAGGTTCGCGACGCAGATGTTCTGATTTCCACAGCATTGCCATATGGACCCGGTCGTGGCCACTGGGATGATCGTAAAAAATAAAGCGTTCCAGGGGGCCTGGACTAATCTTGCGATATTCACTGAGCCGCATGGCCGAACGTGCAAAGCCATCTGGTTGTCGCGCAACATTCAGGCCATAGTTGTCCGCCTCTGTTTCGTGGACACGTATTATGCTGTTGGTGACGGGTGTTGCAATGAAAAAATAAACCGAGAGCAGTGCAACAAATAACGGTACACCGGCCGTATCACCAACGTCCCGTATTTCCCAATTGTTTCCCCATCGGTGCAGTACACGATTAAAACTCCAGGCCACGAATGCAAAGCCGAATGCCAGCAACAAGCCATAGTTGATCGTCAGTTTTGCACCATGATTCAGGACATAATGTCCCATTTCGTGTCCCATTACAGCCTCAATTTCCTGTGCAGACGTGCGTTTGAGCAAATTGTCATTGAGACTTATGCGGGTGGTGCCGAACATGCCACTCACGTTAGCACTTATCCGGGTAGTCTGACGGGAAGCATCAAACCAGTAGACATCGCTCCCGGGAATGCCATTCGCATGTGCCATCGATAGGAGAGATTCCCTCAGAGGCCCTTCCTCGAGCAGCTGGTACTTGTTGAACAAGGGGCTCAGGTATACCGGCGCAATGAAATTGATAAACAGCAGCAACAGCACCGACACGCCAGTGCCCCAAACCCACCAGGTTTTGCGGGCTCTTCGTATGACGGCATAAACCAGAGTCAGCGCAATACTGCTGATGATGACCTCGATTGCCAGGCTGGTAAACTGATCGTTCATCCATGCCGTGAAAGATTGTGTCGACAGACCGTAATCAGACTCGCGGAAAAAATCCTGGTACAGCAGAAGCGGAAAAGTCAACAGGCTAACTACGAGTACATACTGCACCCCATAGAGTGACGTATGCAGCCAGGACCAGCCACCAACACCTTCTGCAAGATTACGCATCCTGGCGGAAAGCCGGGTTGCAAGCAAGAGCCAGGCCACGCCCAGACCATACAAGAAGCCCCAGAGTTGTAACCAGTAGCCACCTTCCATATAGGCGTCCGAACGCGCACGCTCTTTCTCACCTAGCAAATTAAGATAGGCATAGGTAGCCTTATTGACATTAAAATCCGGACCTGCTTTGGCGCCTTCGGGGATTTCGAGGACAACCATACCCATTCCGGTGGTGGTCTCGGCGTACACATATGACATTGAAAACCCGACCAACAGGGTCAGGCTCGCTAGTATATTTACGCTTTTCATTTTCATACCATCACCTGTTTCATAGCATCTTGCTTGCCATTGTCTTAAAAAAACCACGTATAACAATCTTCCGGCAAAGCCGGAGGTATTTCGATCGAGAGCCCCTCAATGGGGCCGATGATCGATGAAAGCGAACAGATTGCAGCATACCAGGTGTTTGACGAA
>CAZNFE010000567.1:0-1871 GCA_964571945.1 uncultured Pseudomonadales bacterium | reverse complement strand
ACCACCGGGATCACCTGGGCTCCCTGCGAATCGTCACCGACGCCGCCGGTGTGCTTGTGAGCGGCCATGATTACTACCCGTTCGGGCAGGAGATGCCCGGAAGGGCGGAGTCGCACAGCGGAGGAAGCCGGAAGCGGTTTACGGGGCATGAGCGGGACGAGGCGAGTGGGTTGGATTATATGTACGCTAGGTATCATGGGGCAAGCTTGGGGAGATTCTTGAGTGTTGATCCCGTCCTAGAGAGCGTTTCTCTTGAATTCCCTCAAACATGGAATCGATTCAGTTATACGTTCAACAATCCAATGAACTTCATTGATCCTGACGGACGAGCAGTCATTGGTGCAAGGTTGAAAACCGATGGTGACAATAATGTGCCCGCTCCCGTCCAACATGTAGGCTTTAGTCCGGAACAACTTAACTCTCTTGGAGCAAAAATTACTGGAGACGGTGTCTATTTTGCAGTAAATACAGAATTCTTCGTAGAGCCTGGCGACGATCCCGGAAATTATCGAGTCGAGCAGGAGGCCATCACATTTGATAACTTATCAGGCGTATTTAAAGAATCATCTGACGACAATCCACGTCCTGAAAATCAACATTCCGAAGGGCGTTTTCTCTTTTCCTGGGACGCATCAGGGCAAGAAAGAACCGGTGTTCAAACTACAAAATCAATGCCTGTGGCTCAAATTGGGCTTTTCCAATCGAAGGTAGTGGACAAGAGAACAGGTAAGCAAAGTGGGCCAACACTTTACTACGCTGTGAAGATTATTCGTAATACGAACAAGCCCGATAAGATGGTTGCGGTTAGATTAACGAAATCCCAGTACGAGAGACTAAAACAGATGCTGAAGAAGTAGCAGATTTCAACATGTGCAAATCAAAGACGATCTATTTAGCTGTTGTTTGTATGATCCCTCTGCTCTATATGAGTTGCAAAGGTAATGGTCTCGATCTGTATCTGCCCGATTCAGAGCCTGAGGCTTTCCGGTGCAGGCAGATTTCCAGAGACCAAGTAGCAATCGATTCCTTTCTTCGTGCTGGAGCGCATCCTGTCCATTCTATTGAGCTGCTTGATCTCAATCGAGCTATCTGGGGTGCTTGTAAGGCAGGCAAATTCTCCCTATTAACCAATAGTGCAATGGATCTTGACAGTGAGAGCAGGGAGTGGGTGAAAAGGTTCATCAAACAGTACAATGAACGATGGAATATAATAAACTATAAAGTTTACGGGGCTTATCAGGTAGATATACATGAGGAAGAATTTACAGTTGTTGCAACTCACTTGCTTCTAGAGCGGAACGGTGAGTGTGAAGAAACCGCTGATAGCTTGTTATGGAAACATCTGCAGGGGGAGGGGGGCTGGACTCTCACGATGAGTCAAGAGACTGAGGCTGAAGTTCCTACGGGCGTATTTGAGCCATTACCGATGGATGAGTTTTATGATCTACTACCACGAGAGTCAAACTGATAATTGGTATTTCAACGGAGATCTTTTCAGGCTAAAAATGCGGTAAAGAAGCTCTATGGGATCCTGCCTCCCGGAACGCCTTCAGCAAGGCTGAGTGTTTGGAACATAAAAATGGAACCTCCCACATCATCCCCACCAGCTAACAGCGTCTTAGCCAGACGAAGAGCCTCCGAGCCTACGGATGCTCCGGGCCTTCGCAGGTGAAGGAGCGATTAGACTGGCGCAGACCCACGAGGGCACACCCCGCGCCGGCCGCCGATGAGCGTGGTCGATGAACCATGAGCATCAGGTGCGGCGTCCGTTATGCGCCGTGCGCCGTGGAGCGGCAGGCAACCGATTCGACGCCTGCGGTGATGAGCCAGTCGACCCTGTACTCTTCCGGAGGGTATAATCTGAACGTAAC
>CAZNFE010000566.1:0-1877 GCA_964571945.1 uncultured Pseudomonadales bacterium | reverse complement strand
CAATCAGCCGGACAACTCTGAAAAGAGGCACCCATCCACAAAATAGTCAAAGAAATTTGCTTGTTCTTCCAGTGCGACATGCTCAGCATCACGCACCAGCCGCTCTAACATTTTGAATTGGGGGACGCTGCACAGGGCGATGGTGGCTCCTTCCAGCGCAGCATTACCGATCTGAATCGTGTGGTCATCTGGAATATTCGGGATGAGATTTATATTGCGGGCTGAGTCTAAATCCAGATATCTGGCAAACCCCCCGGCAAGGTAGAACCGCTTGAGATCTGATAAATTCAAACCTGCTTTTTCCAGCAGCAATTTTACTCCGGCGCTGGTTGCGCCCTTTGCCTGAGCAAGTTCGCTTATATCCTGTTCAGACAAATATACACCAGCTTTTGAATCTACCACGAAGCGATCCTCGCCGTTGAGAAATCTGCCGGTAGTGCCAATTCGACCAGAACTGTGTAACTCTTTCAGTAGATCAACCAGTCCGGAACCACAAATACCTTCCGGAACTACATCACCGATCACCTGGTAGTTCACGTCACCGGATCCCGTAATTTGAATATTTTCAATCGCACCTTTCATACCAGGCATCCCGCAATTAACGGAACCACCCTCGAATGCAGGTCCGGCTGGACAGGAAGCAACCAGTAGTTTTTTGTTTGCATAACAGAGGATTTCTGTATTGGTGCCAATGTCCATCACCAGTATCGGCGCAGGCTGATTGGCAATATCAACGGCCAACAAGCATGCGGCAGCATCTGCGCCAACATGACAACCAATAATCGGTAACCCTCTGATTCTCGCTGCCGGATTGATGGGAAGATGCAGTCTGCGTGCCGTGGTTTCCACTGTTGTAGTCTTTCTCAATCCCTGTTTAACCTCTATCTCCCGAATCGAGTAAAACGGTTTTTGACCAATACTCACTACATTAAGACCGAAGAAAATATCTCGCATGGCTGAATTTGCTGCCACAACCACTTCATAGATATCCAGAGGGTTAATTGGAAACTCTTCTATGACATGACTCAGATATCCAATCAGAGTTCGCTGCAGCAACCGCCCCTTATTTTGAACGTTGTACTGGATTCGAGACATCACATTACTACCAGCAAAACGTTGCGGATTCTCGAATGCAGATGCAGAGACCAACAAGCCGGTATTCAGGTCCACCAGTCTGATAGCAACAGTTGTCGTCCCTATATCCAGAGCCAGACCATAGACGGATGAACCCGTGGCAATTGGTGTTCCTTCCCGCAAGATGGTAGTTCCCTCAATTATCACGGCCGGTTCAAGTGGAATGCTCTGAGAAGAGATTGGTAAGCCACGGGACGATGATTCGATCCTCATCTGCTCCCTTTTTAGGGTATGACAAAGTATATGACCGGCATCAGAATTAACCCTGGCCCGGCAAGCCAAACGAAATTGGCCGGTCAAGTGTGATTCTTCCGGGGTTCTGGCGGTAAGATTCTCGCTGCCTTCGGTCACCTCCACCAGGCATTCGCGGCATTTACCATTCTTGAGACATGAGGTAGGGACTTTGACCTCAAGCTGTTCGGCACACTCAAATAAAGAGGTTCCCCTGGATGCCAGATATGACTTCTTGTTTATCTCTACTCTTGTCGTCATCCAGGAGTTCCCGACGGAAAGCTTTTCTCACGCGATAAATACCGGCACAGCAGCAGTTTATCAGAACTTGCGGCAATGGATGTTCACTTCGCGGGTACTAACGCGCGTTCAGATACTGGCGCACTGCGGCGATATGCGCAGGAGTACTTCCGCAGCAGGCACCGATAATTCCGGCCCCAGCTGTGACCAATTCAACAGCATGTAGCGCCATCTGTTCAGGTGTTTGCCGGTACACGATTCCGGCTTCGGTG
>CAZNFE010000565.1:0-1877 GCA_964571945.1 uncultured Pseudomonadales bacterium | reverse complement strand
TGCAGAACGCTGCTCGGAAAGCTCCCGTCCACGGGTAATGAATTGGGTCGTTCCAGTTCACCTCGAAAATCAGGTAATGGAATCAGGCTGACCTCGGCCAATTCATAACTGCCATGATAGCCGCCTTCCATTTTCATAATCTTCTGTTTGCCCGTAAACGCCCTGGCGCACCTGATCGCCATTAATGTACCTTCGGTACCTGAACTACAGAACCTCAATTGCTCGATTGAAGCAACCCGTGCAACGATTAATTCTGCAAGTTCAATCTGATTTTGGCTGGGTGCCGCATAGGCAGTGCCATTGACAGCTTGTCTGGCTACCGCATCTGCAATATGAATGTTTCCGTGGCCATGAATCAATGACGTGAAATTATTCATAAAATCCAGAATCCGGTGTCCATCAATGTCATAGAGGTAACATCCCTCACCCTTCTGCATAATCAGTGGATAGGGTTCATAGTGCGCACTGGCCCTGGTATCACCGCCCGGAAATACCTCGCAGGCTCGTTTACTCATGGCAGCAGATTTTGGACTCCAGGTCCGATAACTTTCATCAATTGGATGTTCTGTCGACATGATTACTACCCCAGGCTGGCATTGCGGATACTCTCACGATACCTTTTCCGGGCTTTGTATGGAATACTGATACGCTACACCCTGTTGTTAAGGAAGTGTGAAGTTGTTGCAAGTCAGGAGACATATGCATGTCAGATGAACTACGACTCGGTCTTGCGGAATCCGAATTCCAGCCTGTGTCCGATGAACTGACCCAGATAAAAGCGTTACTCAACACACAAGACAGCACCTTCCTCGAGTTGGGCTGCGGAGCAGCCTATCAGACCCGGGCAATCGCTGAAAACACCAACGTGCAATCAATAATTGGAGTTGAGATCGACCCCATCCAACACAACAAGAATTTGCTGATTACCGACCTGCCGAAAGTAACATTCAAGTCATATGGAGCTGAACGAATCGAAGAAGAAGACGCATGTTTTGATGCAGTTATCATGTTGAAATCTCTACATCACGTGCCCGGACCAGAACTGCCGAATGCCTTCCGGGAAATCCACCGGGTGCTGAAGAGAGATGCCCTGGCCTATATCTCCGAACCCGTATTTGCGGGTGAATTTAATGAAGTGATGCGTATATTTCACGACGAACAGGAAGTTCGGCTGGCAGCTTTCAATGCCATCAAACAAGCAATAGCTGAAAACCTCTTCTATGCTGAGGCACAAGTATTCTTCAAGAACAAGATCAAACTGGCCTCATTTGAGCAATATAAGGCAGCAGTGTTAAACGTCAGCCACACTGAGCACAATCTTTCAGATGAAGTCCTGGCGAGAGTAAAGGAAAAATTTCTCAGCAATGAAACCGAAGATGGATTTATCTTCTACCAGCCCAACAGAATCAATCTGCTGCGAAAGATTTAGCGGCATTCTGATCAAACATTCCGAGCGCCCGGCCTCCCGGACCCTAACCTGGATAGCCGTCATACTGAACTGCATCATCGGTTATCTCAACCCAGTTCGCTTTGGAGGAAACAAACAAGTGTGCACTGGTTCGGACACCCGGATCGTCGTCGAGAATACCTGCCGGAATATACACCTGATCTCCTGCCATCATCGGCAAGTTAGAACCGCAATTACTGCAGAATGACCTCTCACCCTGCTCCGATGACCGGTACTTGCTAACCATTTTTTCGCCCTGCAATATTTTGAAGTCACTCGCCTGACAGCCAACAAAGGTAGCAAAAGCAGCCCCATGCGCTTTTCTGCACATGGAACAATAACAATCCATCATTTCAGTAAAATCGCCATCCACTGCAAACTGGTAACCACCGCATAAACATCCGCCTCTTGTCATATCTCTCTCCTTCTG
>CAZNFE010000564.1:0-1885 GCA_964571945.1 uncultured Pseudomonadales bacterium | reverse complement strand
TATCAGGCGCCAAGAGCCGTCTTGCGTCACTTCTTGTTGCCTGTTCATTTGTAGCTAGTCTATTATTTACTTATCGATGATTGCTATGGCCGCCATCGATGGTGATGGTCTTACCGGTCACATATGCAGAAAGATCTGTCACCAGAAACTCAACTACCCCGGCACAGTCTTCTATCGTGCCTTCTCGACGCAATGCAATCCGGTTCGACAGTCCGCTTCGATCACCCAGTCTGCCCGTACGTATGATACCGGGAGCGATGCTGTTCACATTAATGTTGTAGGGACCAAGTTCCTGGGCCAAAGAACGCGTATAGTGAATGATCGCTGCCTTCGCTGTGCCATAGGGATGATACCAGGCTGATGCATCGATACCGGCGGTGGAAGCAACGGTGACAATCTTCCCGGAATTCTGGCTTTTCATAATGGGAGCAACTGCCATACAGGTGTACATGCAGGACATGAGGTTACAATCCAGCACTCGCTGTAACATTTCCTGATCGCAATTCGCTGGTGTGCCCGAGGTACTGATATCACCGGTGCCTTCCTCTCCCGGTTCACCTTTCGTATCACCCACAGATGCACGCTCGTCTGCAAACGTGACCGTACCGCCTCCGGCATTACAGACAGCGATGTCGATACGTCCAAACTCACTGATTATATGCTCCACAGATTCCCGGGTTGCGCCCCTGTCTGTCAAATCTGCCTGAATTGCCATCGCCCGAACACCAAGCGCTCTGCACTCTTCTGCCACACCAGCTTCAGTCATCAATTCCTTCTCAAAGCTGTATACATCAGCAGCATTCAAGTTCCGGTCTATGATCGCGATATCGGCACCCAGACCAGCCAATCTGAGTGCATAGCCTCTCCCAAGCCCCCGGGCTCCGCCCGTGACCAGAGCTACTTTGCCAGCCAGTTTCTTGTCACTCATAAGACTCACTCAGCTCCAAAAAATCACCAACTAATGTATAGATGTTTTTACTGATGGAGTCAAAAGAAAGTCATCAGCAGTTACCCCAATTCAATTTACGCCGCACCATTTCCTGAACAGGACAGGTTCAGTTGGCTTAGCGGCGTTTCCGGTATGACATGACCCCCGGGCAAAGGAAACAAACCTAAAGCACCGCTACGGTGTCCAACTGGTCCCAGATCTTTTCCATTTCTCGCCGCTCAACGCCAAACACCATTTCCATGGGTGGGAGAATTTCCGTGCGCACGAACTCCGGACCGGCATCGATATCGCTGATTTCGGCTCCTTTGTTGAATGCGACCTCATCACGCAAAGTATCACGGCCAAGATTAACGATGTCATCCTGGGTCAACTGCAGGTCATAACAATGATTGAGCAGATCCCTGATGAAGGCGGTCAGAATATTTGGATCGCTGGAGATAGCGAACTGACACAATCCAAGGGAATCAAGCATGGCATTCAAGATCTGTTCTTTGAGTGAGATTTCCACTGCGCCCTCGTTGTCCATTTCGTATTTCAGACCGGCTGTGTGATCAGCACCCATGGGGCTGGTGTGGTAGGTCACTCCAGTGGGTTTACCAACCCGGGCATCATGGGCAGGCATGGCCTGGCCCTTGAATGCCGGGACACGGGATACACCCAGTACAGTGGCCGTATGGACGACACCCTCGGCGATCATCCTGCCATCCTGGGTACCGTGCCCGATCTCGTCCAGCAGGGCATCAACCGCGGCTACATCGCCAAAAGCAAATTTCCCTGCGCTGGCTGCTACGCCCAGCGCACTACCAATCTCAATGGTATCGACACCCAGATCATCGCATTTCCGATCGAACCGGGCCACAGCATCGGCATCACCAATACCGAGATTGCTGCCCATCAGGGCCAGCGTTTCATATTCCAGCGCCGAGGTGACATGCT
>CAZNFE010000563.1:0-1889 GCA_964571945.1 uncultured Pseudomonadales bacterium | reverse complement strand
TACACTATTAAATGAACTTAAAATGGCACCAAACATAACAGCTGCAGCGATTAAGATAGATTTTAATTTCATATGGTAATCTCCTTGATTAATTATTTGTGCCTCAGTATAGGTTACTTATCAAGAGCTGCAAGCTTGATGTATGATCCCCGCATCCGATATTGACTTTACGGTAATCGAAAGAACCCCCGCTGGTATGGTAGGTTAGAGCTTATCGAGAGTTCCAACCCACATCACCAACGGGGTGAAGAGATGCTGAATCAAACAGTCTTACCATTCAAGCTTTCCAGTACATCAGAACAACTGACAGCCCATGCCGGTCTTGCCTTGTTTGGCGAGTTTTGCGCAGCGATGAAGTTATCGGATCAGATTAACCGTCACCTTCCAGCTCCTGGCAGCGCAAAAGGTTTCAAACCATCCACTTATGTGCAGGCGCTGGTGTTGATGCTGCATGGTGGAGGACGTTCGCTGGAAGACATGCGCATGCTGGCCAACGATGCGGGTTTATCACCATTGCTGCAGATGACTGTTCCCAGCCCGGATGCCACGGGTAACTGGTTACGCCGTCTGGGTGCTGGTTCCGGATTAACTGATTTAGGTGCAGTGTGGAACAAACAACTCAAATGGGCGATGAAGCGGGAAAATCGAAAAGAGTACACGCTGGATATTGATGCATCCCAAATAGTGGCCAAGAAATATGCGGCGCAACGTACCTACAAGCATGAGAAAGGCTATATGCCGATGCTTGGACACCTAGCCGAGAATGGATTGATTGTTCATGAAGAATTCAGAGAAGGCAATGCAGCCCCCGCGAGCCGCAACCAGGAGTTCATACAGGCATGCAAAACCAATATGCCAAAAGGCAAGAAGATCACCCGATTACGGGCGGATTCAGCCACTTATCAGGCAAAAGTCATCAATGACTGTGAAGATAATGGTGTCACCTTTGCCATCGCAGCCAAAAAAGACGAAGCGGTAAGTGCTACGATTGCTGCCATTCCTGAATCGACGTGGGAACCTTACAGTGACGGGGAAATCGCCAGCACGGTTCACTGCATGAATGATACCGAAGCATTCTCGCTGATCGTCTTTCGCAAGGGACGGCAGTTATCCCTGGATGGCGAGGGCTCGGAATGGTTTTACCATGCTGTTGCCACCAACAGCATAGACTCTGCTGCGACAGTGATGAACTGGTATCGCATGCGTGGCGAGCACAGTGAGAACAGAATCAAGGAGCTGAAGCTGGGCTTTGGGATGGAACGGATGCCTTGCGGTCAATTTGCTGCCAACGCCATATTTTTTCGTATTGGCGCAATGGCATACAACCTGTTTGTCATGTTTAAAACCCATGTGTTGCCGGAAGGCTGGAAAAAACATCAGGTTCAAACGGTACGCTGGCGTTTATATCAGGTTGCAGCTCGCATTACGCGCCATGCTCGCGCTTTATCATTGAATATATCGAATAGGTATATCGCGCTATTCAAGGATATCCGACTCAGATGCTATCAAGTCGCATAGATTTAGCTGACTTCCATGACATTTATAAAGGCGGAGGGATAAGCATGCTCTGAAAATAGAACTTGGAGAAAACTACACATGGTAACCAACTAGAATACTCGGCTATTGAGTCTCGGGAGTGAAACTACAACACAACATTCCTCTCAGGCACATCAATTGGCAGTAAGTTCCCACGATTTAAAAAACATGTCGGATTTTGGGTATTTCCTGTAGGATTACGGTGACAGTTGGAGGCGAATTCAAGGTGGATTCAAGTTGCAAGTGCGCCACTAGGTACACCACCGTAATCCCCTATTCTACAATCAGGATATAATCAGGCGTGGGGTTTAAAGGGCAAGAGTAACGATACTCTCCCCGCTCAAGTGTAATGG
>CAZNFE010000562.1:0-1892 GCA_964571945.1 uncultured Pseudomonadales bacterium | reverse complement strand
CGCTCAGATTATCCTGCCTGAACATCTGCGCGAAGGCTGAAGCGTCCATATCGGTCTCAAAGTTACTAATTACACTGCTGCCGTTTTCCGGTACCAGCGAGCTACCAACAATTTGAACTACTCTTCCCCCGCGAAGATCGATGCAAGGCCTGAATCTCAACTCTCTATTCCTTCTCTGCTGATGTTCTGGTCGTGTAAAAATACCGGGGACAGGATTTGTGAATCCATGCCATTCCCATTGCAACCGGTTTTATGTCATCATTCATCGCCAGGCAGTACCAGGTGAGGTGACATGATTTTCGAATGAAGAATTCTACGCCATCAAGCCATACAGAATACAGAAAATCAACAGAGCCCTATCGTAAATGACATCAGAATCCCCCAGCCAGGTACTGGATAGTCCGGTATGGCATTCAATCGTGCAGCCTCACGCCCATCTCGGTCGCATCGCCGGGCAAGCCGTCACCTATCAACCCGAGGTATCGCCATTTTCCGGATTGAAAGAAGCGAGCGAAACAGCTCTTGACGACCTTTCAACCCTGCTGCCCATCGAAGGTATCGCTGCCGTGATGACGAACGCGGCCGATTTGCCCGTCACATCCGGATGGCGTGAACTGCGTCGTTATCATCTGGTCCAGATGATTCATCTGGGCGATCAACCTGCATCCAGACACGAGTTTGTGGAATTATCCATTGCTGATGTACCACAGATGATTGAGCTGGTCAGGCTGACGGAACCCGGTCCTTTCGACACCAGGACCATCGAATTTGGTACCTACCTTGGCATCTATCGCGACCGGACCCTGGTGGCAATGGCAGGCGAGCGCCTTCGGCCCGCCGGCTGGGTTGAGATAAGCGGTGTCTGCACGCACCCGAACGCTCGCGGGAAAGGTCTGGCAGCCGCGCTGGTTAATGAATTGGTCAGACGCGCACGTGACAGGCGAGAGCAGACATTCCTGCATGTGCTTAAAGGAAGTCCGTCCGAAAAAACCGCGATTGGAGTTTACGAAAGGCTGGGGTTTCAGACTTATCAGCCCATGACGATATTTGCACTGAAGAAATTGTAGCTAGTTCCTGTCGGTACTGCGTAATCAAAGCTTGCGGATGCACACTCGATTGCGCCCGATTCCTTTCGCCTCATAAAGCGCACTATCGGCCGCGGCTATCAATTCTTTTTTATCACCACCCTGTTCGGGCGTGATCGTTGACACACCAATACTGATGGTCATATCTATCTCGTGTCCATCGGCGATAACTGGCATTAGGGCAATGTGTTCCCGGATCTGTTCAGCTAACAGATAGGCGTTGGAGTTGTATGTGTGTGGCAGTATTACGACAAATTCTTCACCACCGTATCGAGCCAGTATGTCAGCAGGTCTTTTCAGCTTTGCGCTGATTCCATTGGCTATAACATACAGGCATTCATCTCCAGCGAGATGACCATGAGTGTCATTGACCAACTTAAAATGATCCAAATCGAGTAGCAGCAATGAAATCGGGTATTTCTGCCGTGCAGCCCGCTTCCATTCCAAATCGTAGGTGGTGTCAAAAAACTGTCTGTTCTTGATGCCTGTCACCGCATCAATAGTGGTGAGTTCCTTCAGTAATTCGTGCGCTTTGGACAATTTTTCGAGAGCCTTTTTTAGCTCAAGGGTACGATCCTGAACCTTCTGTTCCAGACCCTTCTTTAACTCCTCCTGCTCTTGCAGCAAACGGGTGTTTTCAAGGGCGACAGATGCCTGAGAAGACAGTGCTTCGATGATAGGCAGCACCTCTGGAGCGAAGGCTACCACTTCCCCATTCGCCGGGTCCCTGGCATTCAATAACTGCAACACACCCATTACCTCTGCCTGGTGATCTTTTAACGGTATGCTCCTAAATGATTTGGAGCG
>CAZNFE010000561.1:0-1895 GCA_964571945.1 uncultured Pseudomonadales bacterium | reverse complement strand
AGGAAGCACTGGAAGAAGCCCGACTTGAACTGGAATCTAATCGACGTGCTGGAAATCTGACCAGAATGTCAGAAATCCAATATGGAAAAATCCCGGATTTGGAACGACAACTGGAAGCCGCTGCAATTGCCGAGACCAAGCAGATGGAGCTCCTGCGTAACAAGGTAACCGAGGAAGAGATAGCAGAGATCGTATCCAGATGGACCGGTATCCCGATCTCGAAAATGCTGCAGGGCGAGAAGGATAAACTGATCCATATGGAAGAGGCTCTTCACCAGCAGGTGATCGGGCAGGACGAAGCCGTCAGTGCGGTTGCCAATGCAATACGCCGGTCGCGAGCAGGTATTTCAGATGCCGACAGACCGAACGGTTCATTTCTGTTCTTGGGACCGACCGGGGTGGGAAAAACGGAACTATGTAAAGCTCTGGCACGATTCCTGTTTGACACGGAAGATGCTCTGGTGCGCGTCGATATGTCCGAGTTTATGGAAAAACATTCTGTTGCAAGGCTTATTGGTGCACCTCCCGGTTATGTAGGCTATGAAGAGGGCGGTTACCTTACAGAGTTGGTTAGAAGACACCCCTATTCAGTAGTACTGCTGGATGAAATTGAGAAAGCGCACCCGGATGTTTTTAACATTTTATTGCAGGTGCTGGATGATGGAAGACTGACTGACGGTCACGGTCGCACCGTTGATTTCAGGAATACGGTACTGGTCATGACATCTAATCTGGGCTCTGATGTAATTCAGGTCGCAGGCAATGAATCTGAATATGAAGATATGAAGGACTCGGTGATGGGAATTGTGACGCAGCATTTTCGACCTGAATTTCTCAACCGCATAGATGATGCCGTGGTTTTCCATGCTCTGGGTAAAGATCAGATCAGGGGAATAGCGCATATTCAACTGGAAATTCTGCAGGCAAGACTTGCAGAGATGGATATTTGTCTGAGCTTCACCGATGAGGCTGTCGATCTTCTCGCGGCGAACGGTTTTGACCCTGTTTATGGAGCAAGACCACTGAAGAGAGCCTTGCAACGACTGATTGAAAATCCGCTCGCCGAGGATCTTCTTCAGGGGGTATTTTTGCCAGGCGATGCCCTTATCATCAGGAGTGCGGCGGATCAATTCGAGTTTGCCAAGTCCTGAATTTAGATCGAACGGATTTACGTCAGGGTGAACACCAGACTTGCGAAAAAACTGTACATAGATACAGTATAATGATACTGTATGCATAAACAGCATCTGAACAAGTGCATATCCTATGAATACAACAGCCAAGGAGTACTCGATGCCCACAAGTCAACACTCCCGTCTGGCGATGAAGGAAGCTCGCCGAATTGCAAGATCCAGTCAGAAGTTAAAGATTGGACGATCCATCTGTCATCATTTGCTATTGATGATTGAAGACAGTGAGGCGACCAGTGCACCCGGAACCGCTAGCGTAAAGGCAGATATTCTGAGGGCAAACAAGCCTGACAGAAATCAGTATTCGCTAAGCCTGTGAAATACGATCGTTGGCTGGATTACAGATCTGTTTAGCCAGCGTCCTGAATTGTTTGAGCGCTTTCCTCAAACACCTGGATCAATGCGCCAAATGTATCTTTCGGGTGCAGATAGAAGTGCTTGAAGCTGGCTTGTTCAGTGGTGTAACCAAGAATTCTTATATTGCTTAATTCAAAGTGTTCTCTTGCGGCTTCAAGATTCTCCACTGCACAGGAAAGATGGTGAAAACCTTCACCGTTCTTTGCCAGATATTGTCCCACGCCACCTTCACCGGGTATATGAGGAGAAACCAGTTCTACTTTCTTACCACCAAGCAAAAATGTGAGCCACTGGAATCCCTCGTTGGCTGAATCACCGGCGTCGGGCAACAATCCCCACCCCAATACT
>CAZNFE010000560.1:0-1897 GCA_964571945.1 uncultured Pseudomonadales bacterium | reverse complement strand
ATACAAAGCGTCACCAGTAGACCCCCTTTCTTCCCGCCCTGCGAATGAAGAAGGCTGCCGTGCCGGATGCCCCCTCTCTAAGGATTGCAGCAACTGCGGCTTGCCGGGTATCACTAGCAACGTCTGCTGGAATGACCGCGTCATGGAACTGCAAGCGTTCTTCAATTTTCTGGATGGTTAATAGTGGCATTGATTTATTGTAATGTTTGCTACCGGAATTGCCACACCACCCAGCAAGGAATTCCTGGCGAATAACCGATCAGCCACTTTCCCAACCGATCACCCTGGCCCGATTATCTTCCGGATTACGATCAATCATCTTGTTGTATGGATCTATCCCCACGGATACCGGTCGCTTGTTAACTACCATCGTAAAGGACTGATTTTCTCGGGTCACCCAGTGCTTCTGCATGTAGATAACTTCCGGAATCTTACTTTCGCCCTGCTCTTCACCCAGGACTGCTATATCGAACAAGCCATCGATAGGCACCCGGGTTTCGTGACCATTACCATCTGCCTCAAACTTTCTCGCGGCAACATTAATCGTAACTTCGAATTGTCCATCATTAAGGCTCACCACTGACGAGTCGACAACCCGCAGATCATACAATACGATCTTTTCAAACAGGTCAGTAATAATATCCTGATATTGTGCAGGTGCTTGCTCCCGGAAACTGGCGAGTAGCTGTCTGGTCGTTGGGTAAGGAGCATGCTTGAATGCATACTTATCAAGGAATAGACTCAATGCCCGATTCACGACCTCTTCCCCAACATAATCCTTGAGTGCATAAAGATTCACGCTGCCCTTCCGGTAGTGAATATAGGGTTGATTCTCGACCAACATTAAGGGCAATTCTTCCAACAATTCACCACCACGGGAACTCAGATAGCGATCAAGCTCGTATTTGAGAAATCGTTGCATGTGCTCTTTCCCGTACTCCTGTTCCATGACCATCAAAGCCGAGTACTGTGCCAGGCTTTCAATAATCATCGTTGACCCTTGCACATCAGCGCCCAGAACCTGGTGCGCCCACCATTGATGTGCGAGTTCGTGTGCAGTCACGTAAAACACATAATCGATCTTTTCCTTGTCCCTTAGATCTGCGATAAACCCGATGCCTTCAGAGAATGGGATCGTGTTGGGAAAAGATTGTGCAAATCGACCGTGATAGCGGGGGAATTCAAGAATTCTGAACTGATGATACTGATAAGGACTAAAATGCTCAGTGTAATACTCAAGTGATCGTTGGGCCGAATGAATCATCGTCTCCACATTCACATCATCAAGATAGTAAACTTCAATGGCGACATCTTTCCAATGATCTTTCCTGACTTTATAGTCAGCAGACAAAAATGAGTAGAAATTCCAGATGGGTGCATCCATTTTGTAATGAAAATAGCGTCGGTTGCCCTCCTGCCATGCCTTCTGCAAATAGCCGGGAGCAACTGCAATCTGGTCGGCTGATGTACTTACAATGGTCTCAAATTCAACCCGGTCGGCATCACCCAGTCCATTACGCATCAACGCAGATGCGTCATCAATTTTTGCTGCTCGTGTCGCTGGTGGCAGATCATATTTTCGGCGTTTGGCATTATCCAGCAACTCGATTCCACCCTGATATCCTAACGATGGCAGCAGATCAGTGTTGTTAAAAAAACTACCATTGACACTCAGCTCGGTTTGCTGCCTGGAATTCACAAATCCCGGTGTTCTCCATGCAGTCTCAAATTCAATTCGAAAACTGTCTCCCGGTGCAAGGGGTTCAGCCAGGCTGTAGATCCGGTAACCAAGCTTCGTATCATTCAGTATCAGGTCGCCACCGGGAACAGACAGCTTGTCGACGTCAATTCGCGGACGGGCTCCGACATGAATCTTATTGATCACTTCTTCAGATCT
>CAZNFE010000559.1:0-1909 GCA_964571945.1 uncultured Pseudomonadales bacterium | reverse complement strand
CGAACCTGATTCATTAGGTGTACCGACTTCCCTTGCTGAACACACATTAACTCTTAATTATAACGACCTTGATCAGGTGCGAAACCTGTTTGAATCACAGGGTTCAGAAATAGCGCTTGTAATCGTTGAGCCAGTAGCCGGTAATATGAATTGTGTCCCACCGGAAGAGGGTTTTCTGCAAGGATTGAGAGAACTGTGCAGCCAGTTTGGCACAGTACTGATTTTCGATGAGGTTATGACCGGTTTCAGAGTAGCGCTGGGTGGAGCTCAATCTCTTTATGGAGTAACTCCAGATCTCACGACGCTGGGCAAGGTGATTGGTGGTGGAATGCCAGTCGGCGCATTTGGCGGCAGGAAGGACATAATGAGCATTCTTGCCCCGCTTGGTGCTGTTTATCAGGCAGGTACTTTGTCTGGTAACCCTATCGCCATGACAGCAGGTCTTACAACGCTAAATGAAATAGCCAAGGATGGTTTTTATGATCGACTGAATCAAACTGCGGTCACTCTCACCACCGGCCTCGAAGAAATAGCAGCGGAATCCGGAATACCATTTACAACAAATCAAATTGGGGGAATGTTCGGGATGTTTTTTACTCGGGACAATCCCGTTTCCAGGTTTAATCAGGTGATGCAGTGTGATGCCCAAATGTTCCGTACATTCTTCCATGGCATGTTGAGCAATGGCGTGAACTTTGCTCCTTCACCATTCGAGACTGCCTTTGTATCTTCAGCCCACGGTGAAGCAGAAATTGAAGCCACATTACAAGCAGCAAGGATAGTGTTCAAACAGCTACAGGAAACGTTGAACAAGTGACAGGTTTCAGCACGACAAGTGATGCGACCTGCCCACAAGACGACCAGAGGAAACCGTTTGATACGGCATTCCTAATGTGCTTAAAATTTCGGGATGCTGGTGGTGCGGCAACCGGACCAGCGGCTTTCTTCGGTCGACGCAAAACAATTTTGGTGAAATTAGCAGTCGGTTATGTCGCATCACCGGTGTTTTGACTTTAATCAGAATTTCCTCATGAATCAAAGCTGTATTCGGACGAATAATTCACATAGCTGCAGATAATCTATTGGTGTTGACTGAAAATGAAAAAGTATCATGTCTATGGTTTGGGAAATGCACTCGTTGATACAGAATACGAAGTGGAGGATTCCTTTCTAACCGACTTTTCAATCGACAAGGGATTAATGACGCTCATCGATGAGCAGACGAAACTTGAGCTCACTCACCACCTGAATCGCCGGTACCAGGCAAAGAAACATTCCGGAGGTGGTTCGGCTGCAAATACCATGGTGGCGCTTGCCCAATTTGGAGGCAGGACTTTTTATTCTTGTAAGGTCGCAACCGATGAAATCGGCAATTTCTACATGAATGACCTGCAGCATGCGGGTGTGGCGACCAACCTTGGATCACAGCAGCATGAAGGCATGACAGGCCAGTGTCTGGTAATGATTACCCCGGATGCGGAACGGACCATGACGACTTTTCTCGGTATTACCCAGGATCTTTCGATCTCGGAGCTTGATGCAGAATCATTAGCCCAATCAAACTACTTGTACATAGAGGGTTACCTCGCGAGCTCAAAAACAGGTAAAGAGACTGCCATCGAAGCCAGGAAACTGGCACAAAGCGCCGGGGTTAAAGTGTCGATCACACTCTCTGACCCATCGATGGTGGAAAATTTCAGGAATGAATTCGATGACATCATGGGCGGCAAAGTGGATCTGTTATTTTGTAATCGGGAAGAAGCACTGATGTGGACCAGCGCAAATAGCATAGAATCTGCTGCGGAAGCACTAAAGAGAGATGCTGGTGCATTTGCGATCACACTGGGAGGAGATTGTTCGCTCATCTGGGATGGTACGAGCCTTAACCTGATTGCTCCCCAGTTGGTCG
>CAZNFE010000558.1:0-1917 GCA_964571945.1 uncultured Pseudomonadales bacterium | reverse complement strand
GATACCCGAGATACGAAACTCGGCTTCCCTGTTTAGACCATCAGAGCCCTGGGTAATGATCACCAGTCGTCTGCCAACCTTTGTTTCCAGTTGATCCGCCAGCTCTCTGCCGATGATAATATGCCGATCTGACGATGTAGTTAAGGGGGCACCATCATAGGAAACTTTGCTGAGGAAGGAAATCGATTCCTGCGCAGGATCAATACCGACAAACTGAATGCCGCGAGTTTCTCGTTCGCTCATAATCACCGCGGGAATACGGATCCGTGCCGCCCAGCCGGCAATTTCTTGCTGCGGGGTTTTTGGCTCCCATCCCCGGGCCAGCTCGAAACCACGTGCAATACCCGGATCGTCCAGATAGCCAGGCGCATGGATTTTGATATGGCCATTCAGATTGGTGATCGCCTGGTCACGAATATCATATTGCATGCCGCGAATCATGGTATTCGCCATTAGTACGGTAAACACAGCAACGGCAATGGCCAGCAATAGCATCAGATTACGGCGCCGATGGCGGATGATATTGCGCAGACTCAGTTGAGCGAGCAGAGAGATTTGCATAAGCTACTCCGCTGCTCGCAGCGCTTCAACGGCATGCATGTGCCTGAGTCGCAAACCGGGAATCAGGGCGGCTAACTGGGTCCCGAACAACATGACCGGTACGGCTATATACATGGCACTTAACGAAAACTGCGGGTACATTCGATCCGGCATGGCCACCGATTTTAATAATTCACTGGCCTGTGCCGGCATTGCTATCCCCGTCTCACTCAATATACCAATGCCAACGACCGAAATCGCCAGGCCGATGAAAACTCCTAACAGGCACACCAGTAATGCTTCGATCTGCAACTGGATGATAATGTGGTGTGGGCGCATGCCAACGGCCATCAGCATGCCAAATTCCGGCGTCCGCTCAAAGATGATCATCATAAAAGAATTCACCACACTGAAGATCACAATGATCGCCACCAGTATGAACAACACGTAGGTGCCCACCAGCTTCAACTCCATCATTTGCACCAATTCCGGCTGCAGCTCTCTCCAATCCATACTCCGCACACCCGCACGAGCTAGACTGGGTGCCAGTTGCTCGCTATGCGCCACGGAATCTGCAATCACATTGATGACATGTGCTTCATCGACTGCAAGATTCCAGGCAGCCTGGAAGTCTTCAAGCGGCACCTCTGCGATGGCACGGTCCAGTTCCGGCTGGCCGCTGGTATACGTACCCACTACCTTTTCAACCAGTGCCGCGACACCCCCCTCGACCGCGGTGCCAAGAATGACCAGTTCATCACCGACAGTGATACCCAGATTACGCGCCAGTGCAGAACCAATAAACGCCTCTCCCGGACCTTCGATATACCGGCCCTCGACCTGCATGCGGGTCAGTGAAGACCATTTTGCTTCCTTCTCATACTGGACGCCGATAATCTGCGCACCAAAACTACGCTCCCCCGAAGACGTCAGGGCATAGGATTGAGCCCGGGCCGATACCACTTCCACATGGGGCCTGGACGCGACATCTGCAATAATTGAATCAATATGATGGAGGCTGTTCTCGATGGCGGGATCATCTTCATAATCCGGATTTTGCAGTTGGATATGGCCCAGCATAATTCGCGCTGAATTATCGACCGCACCGATAAAGGCACCCACCTGCAGCGATCGCATCAGGCCCATCAACAATATAGCGAAAGCAATGCCGCTGGCTGTCAACCAGGTGCGTCGTCTGGTACGCATGATATTTCGCCAGGCCACGCTCCACAATTCCGGCGCAGCTCGCCTGAGCGCGGACGCGTGCGTGATCGAGCCGCGTGACTCGGCGCTGCGCCACGCCGAACGCTTGGCCGAAATCTCGCGCACGAGCGGCGTGCCGATCGTCTACAAATCGTCTTACGACAAGGCCAACCG
>CAZNFE010000557.1:0-1920 GCA_964571945.1 uncultured Pseudomonadales bacterium | reverse complement strand
TACAACCGGAGTCTATAGCCCGTCTCTGATACGTCTCTTGCATTAGTAAGGAGATTAACAAATACCTGGGAAAGACGTTGCTCATCTCCGGCAACCCACAGTTCGTCTGCACAATTGTTCGTGAAGCGGATTCCCCTGCGTTCCTGGTTGAGGGAGAGAAGGTGGATCGCCTGTATAAGAGATTGATATATGTCAACCGGTTCCTTATACACATCAGAAACCTTCCGGCCTGTGTGTGCAAAGCTAACCAATGATTGGAGAATAGCTGATATACGTTGCGTCTGTTCCAGTATCTGGCCTGATACTTCCTGCAAATCCTGATTGGATATTTCCATTTTGATATTCTGTGCCAGGCAAGCTATTCCAGTCACGGGATTGCCTATTTCATGTGCCACTCCCGCTGCCAGCTGACCGATTGAGGCGAGGCGTTCGTTGTGTACCAATTTCTCCTGCAGATTTTGAATGTCAGTAATATCTTCAATAACAATGACGAGATTGTGCTCCTGAGAATCGTTCTCCTCAATGGTTGCTTTGTGAAGATTCAGTATCAGGTTGGTAGTTGATAATCGAAGATACTGTTTGAGAAGCCGTGTTTTGTTGCTTTTTGAAAACTCATTTAAAAGAGGCAGCCAGGGTTCCGGAATCGTGTCCAGATTACGACCGATCACCTGTTCACTGGCAATTGAAGTCAACTCCTCCATGGCAACATTCCAGCTCAGAATATTCTGATGATGATCGATTGAAAATGCGGGCACTGGCAGATCACGTAAAGTTTGACGATGATACCTCCTTAAATTGTCCAATTCCGCAGCTAACCCGGTTAATGGCATTCGGTGTGTTTCAATGCGTGACTCCAGGCTGTGCATGCTTTCTATTACCGGATCTGAATCTCCCGATTTGTAGGGCAGGTATTCATTCACAATACGTCGGGCGATAGTTTGTCCAAGCAAACTCGCAAGGTTTGCTTCCATGTGATCCCTCAATCGGTTCAATGCATCCGGACCGACATCATCTGACCTGAGGTCCAGATCAGACAAAGCTCTGTCAACCTCAGCATCGGATATCGATCTTCCGAAAATCAAGGCCAGGCTCTGCTTTACTTCCGTCACCGAAGTGGCTTTCAGAGTCCGGCTATAGGGGTGAATTATTGCTTCTGACAAACAGTCTTCCGCAGCACGGTATTCTTCGATTGTACCGTTTGAGATCAGGGATATACCGATATAGAGACACACATTAGCCGTCAGCGAGAGGAGCACAGTCGAATACCAGTTTATAGTCGGTAAATCCGCAAAAATCGGCAATTCTGAAATGTGCAGATTGGCATAAAATTCAAAGATCAGGGGTAGCATTAGCAACGCAAACCAGACCGCGAAGCCAGCAAGCAGACCGGAGATGAAGCCTGTCTTGCTGGCCCGACGCCAGAAGAATGCCCCAAACAGACCTGGTAAAAACTGCAATGCGGCGACAAAAGTCACGATTCCCAGGCTAGCCAGGTGTTGTCTACTGTCCATCATCAGATAAAGAACATAAGCAAGTAGTATTATGGCTACAACCAGCAATCGTCTGGAGTAAAGCAGCAGTTTGAAAAAATTGGCAGAGCGCGTTGGTCTGTATAATGGCAAAATAATGTGATGCAGCGTCATCGATGATAGAGCAAGCGTGATTACGATAAGCACACCACTTGCAGCAGATAAACCCCCTATAAAGGCCGCAACTACAATGGTGAGGTCGCTGGCGTGTAATCCCAGCGTCACCATATAGTATTCCGGGTCTATCAACAGATTCAATTTGAAGCCTGCCCACAGGACTGGCGGGATGGTCAGACTCATCAGCAGCAGGTAAAGCGGGAATTCCCATCTTGCACTGGGCCGGACATTTTGGTCGGTGTTCTCGGGTACTCCCCTGATCTGTATGCTGCTC
>CAZNFE010000556.1:0-1927 GCA_964571945.1 uncultured Pseudomonadales bacterium | reverse complement strand
CGTGCCGAGATGACGAGGGATGCGTTTTCATGATCACTGCCATTAGCGACTATGGCCTGCGCACCATTCAATTTATCCGCTTCAAGAAAGTCTTCATCCAGATTCATGAGAACGATCTCCAGGCCGCGCTGCAGAAGGCGACGGGCCAGGGCTTCATCCGGTTCGACCAGGATAAATGTGCTTTGAAATCGCTGCAGTTCCTCGATCAGCGAGGTCACAGCGGGTCCGTAATGATAGATCAGAACCTCACCATCAAGAATGGGTAATGTTCTTGGCAGTCTTGCCTCGAAGCGTTCTTCAAAAAAAGGTAGTACATAGATCGGGAATATCAGTAACACCACAAACAACCCGGAGAATTGCACCAGGATCACAAAAGCCACCATGAGCGGGTGCTGCCAATGGGTATCCGCTCCGTACCCGGTTGTGGTGACTGTCTCAGCAGCCCATTCAATACTTTCCCACAGGGTATGCGGCCGTTCCTCCAGGTAGGTCATACCGAGCATGTAGATCACTGCAAACAGCACCAGCATACACACCAGACCGGCCAGCAGCAGCAATAGTCGACGGGTTGATCGGTGCATGTTCAGCACCGATTTGCAGGTGATTTGATGGTGTCCAGGTTGATATGGATTTGATCGCTCCGGATAATCTTTTCTGATGCCACGGGAACCATATTACAATAAAATCCAACCTAGCGAACGATCTTTTGCTCCTTCAGACCGGCTACTTCGTGTTCTGTAAAACCCCATTCAGCAAGCACCTCGCTCGTATGTTCACCAAGCTCTGGTGATCCACGAAAAATTTCCGCTGGGGTCTTGCTAAATCGACCCGGCGGCCTTGCCTGACGCAATGTTCCCGCGAACTGATGTTCATACTCCAGCACTGATGCCATGGCCCGAACCTGCGGATCATTAATCACTTCATCACGCGCGTTCACCTTTGCAAAAGGGACCTGATTCGATTCCAGTTGAATGACGAGATCATCTGTCCTGAAGCGCGCAAACGCTTCATCTAGTGCAGCGTTTAATAACTCCATGTCGATACCATCCTCGGTATGGTAGCTTTCGTCTTCTATCAGGTTCGGCAGTTCCAGTGCATGCAACATCCCTTCCCACTCGCCAATCTGCACGGGCATGACGCAGATATACCCATCTGCGGTCTTGCGTATCATGGGTTCATGGGACATGAGTGGCAGATACGGAACTTCATCTCCAACAAACGTGAAGTTCAACATATTGTCTGGCCAGAGGAAGAACAGCGCCGCGTCAAGCATGGCCACATCCACCCGCTGACCAACGCCGGTTCGAGCGCGTGCCACCAATGCGGTAGAGATGGCCTGGGCTGCTGTCATGGCAGTCAACTTGTCGCAAATCAGTGAATTAATCAGGATCGGACGATCGGTTTTCGGATCGGCCTGTAGCGAACCGATACCGGAAATCGATTGCACAATGGCATCGTAAATACGCCGGTTCGAATAGGGTCCAGTAGCACCCACGCCATTAATGGAAGCATAGATAAGTTGTTCATTGATATCTTTCAATACCTCGTAACCAAGCCCGAGCCGCTCAATGACACCCGGCCTGAAATTCTCAACCAGTACATCTGCTTTAATAACGAGACGTTTCAATACAGCGACACCATCATCACCTGAAAGGTCGATAACAATGGAACGCTTATTCCGGTTCATCATTGCAAACGCGGCATTGACGCCATTGCGCTGTATCACGGCAGGGGTGCGCATCCAATCACCTGTTGGTGATTCGATCTTTATGACATCTGCGCCCTGGTCGCCAAGAATCGAAGTACAAATCGGGCCGGAATAAATATTGGTCAGGTCAAGAATTCGTATGCCTGCTAACGGACCTGCCATAGGACGATCTCCATGGATAGTAAAAGGCAGAGATCGAACATCAATGATCCCCCCGGC
>CAZNFE010000555.1:0-1944 GCA_964571945.1 uncultured Pseudomonadales bacterium | reverse complement strand
CAAATTGCAATAGGTAAACTGTCCCCGATTTCCGATTTATTTGCCAAATTGCAATAGGTAAACTGTCCCCGATTTATTTGATGTAGCCAAGTTTTTCGAGGGTGAGGATGACTTTCTGGGCGGCCAGATCGACGGTCATGCCGGTTGTGTCGAGGCTGAGCTCAGGGGATTCGGGAACTTCGTAGGGGTCGCTTATGCCGGTGAATTCTTTGATGATCCCGGCCCTTGCTTTGGCATACAAACCTTTTCGGTCTCTTTTCTCGCATTCTTCCAGGCTGGTGGAAAGGTACACTTCAACAAATCCGCCAACGTTGCTGATCATATTGCGGACGAATCTTCGGGTGGCGGCATAGGGGGCAATGGGCGCACATATCGCCATGCCACCATGTTTGGTTATTTCACTTGCGACATAACCAATTCGTCGGATGTTGGTATCGCGATCCTGTTTGGAGAAACCCAATTCTGCCGACAGGTTCTGTCGGACAATGTCGCCATCCAGAAGGGTAACCGCCCTGCCCCCCAGTTCCATCACTTTGACGAGTACGGCATTGGCAACCGATGACTTCCCGGAACCGGAAAGGCCGGTGAAGAATAGCGTGACGCCTCTTTCTTCCGGTGGTTTCACTACCTTGCGCACTTCTCCGATGACTTCCGGGAAGGAATACCAGTCTGGCACGTCCAGTCCCTGGTTCAGCCGATTGCGTAATTCCTGATCAGAGATCACCTGTGGCTGTTCGCCCGGCTTTAACTCCGTTACCGGGATGTAACCTCCACGGGCGGGGGAATAAACCATCCTCTCATTGCAGATTAGTTCAATGCCCAGCCTGGCCTGGTACCGATCCTTGATATCCTTCTCCACGGCTTCACAATCGTATGCACCCGGCGTATCGGCGTTCAGATAGCTCTCGTCGAACATGAAGTGGCTGCAACCACTGTTCTTTTGCAAAATGGCATGCAGCAATACATCCAGCACTCCGGCATGACGAGGGAACAACGGCGCAAGGCTTAAATCCGTAGTTTGCATCGGATAGTTTTTCAGCACATGCTCATAGGAGTTGACGCGCGCATAGTGGTATGGGTCTTCCCTGGTCAGTTCTCCCACAGCCGGATGTATCAGCAGGTTGGCTTCTGCCAGCCTGGCCGCGCGGAAGGTTTGATTCACTTCTCTTTTATGCAGCGGGCGCCTGGTCTGAAATCCAATCACACGATTCCAGCCCATTTTTTTGAAGTGTGATTTCAGTTCCTCGGGGGTGTTACGTCGGCGCTGAAAATCATGATGAATGGGTGCCTGTATGCCCTGCAACGTGCCACCCAGATAGACCGGGTGGGTGTGCTCTGCCAGATAGTAAACGCCGGGATGATTTGCATCCGTGGTGTGATACAGCGCCTGACATTCACGCTCAAAGTCTCTTGCATAGACCTCTTCAATCTGCATCACCGCGACCAGTACACCCTCCGGATCACGCAGCGCGATTTCCTGACCAGGCACCAGATCAGTGGCAAACTGTTCCGCCACATCCATGGTGATGGGTAGCGGCCAGAAAGTACCGTTAGCCAGGGATTTATCTTTTAGTACAGATTCATAGTCGGCCCGGTTCATAAAGCCATCCAGGGGAGAAAAGCCGCCATTCAGGATGAGTTCAATATCACTGGATTGTTTCTGCGTCAGATCCCAGGAAACGAGTTCACTGGATCGCTCGATCGCCGCCTTGAGCGGATTGTTTTTTAGGTAGAGGTCTGGCAAGTCGATACCCCGGGATTGGCAGTTGTTGATTCTTTGATCGATTTTTAATGAAGTGGCTGAGATTATAGTACAAAAATCGCGTGCGGTTGCGTTATAGGGCGGTTATGTTGGATTACGAGCAAGCTCTAATCCAACCTACAGGTCTGGATTGTTTTTTAGGTAGAGGTCTGGCAAGTCGATACCCCGGGATTGGCAGTTGT
>CAZNFE010000554.1:0-1965 GCA_964571945.1 uncultured Pseudomonadales bacterium | reverse complement strand
TGTACGTAGCGAACAGCGAACCAACTATATGGCAGCGGGGAGGAGGTCGAGCAGGCGTGTGTGAGCGAGGCCTAATATCCGGAGAACCAAACCGAAGTGAAGTTGGACGGCATATGGGGAGGTAGTGCGTCTTACCCAGGGAAGCCTTCCTGTGCTGGTATCAATTGTTGCCAAAGGTATCATAAAACCGAACCGAATAGGCGAACCCGAAGCGGGGCAGGGCACAGAAGGTGGCAGATTCACGGATAGTACTGAAGACACAGGGCCGATGAAGCCTGGTAACAGAGTGGAGGATAAAACCCTGACGATCAGAAAGACAGGACGTCGTAAGAATGTATAGGCCGGAGAACCCGCTGCGAGACGGTGGTATGATTGATCCTACCCTATACCGATATGGCACACTGTCAAGTCCGGACATTCCAAGTATCGTCGTTGGAATGTGGGAAGCCGTGGACGAGAGGCGAAGGTGACAGCATTGAAGAACCGAATTAGCGTTGCGAGGAAATTAAAGGAGACCAGAAAACCGAAAAAAAAAATGGGGGTGCTTGAAACAGGTACGTTTCAGGCACCCGGTGTCCAGTCCCAAGGACGGCGGGCAACCCGGCAATCTCAAGTGCAAGACAGTCACGGAGGAAAAGTGAAACATGTAAAGGTGTTAAAACGGGTCTATGAACCGAGACGACTGCGAACGGCATGGCGACAGGTCAAGCAGAATGCCGGTGCAGCGGGAATAGACCAAATGACGGTGGAAGCGTTTGAGCGGCGCAAGGATGAGCTTTTAGCGGTTATCCATGAAAAGCTCAAAGCCGGTATCTATCGTTTCAAACCTGCTCGAAGAGTGATGATACCCAAAGAGGACAGCGCAAAGATGCGCAAGTTAGGCATACCCGTTGTAATGGATCGGGTGGTTAGTCAAAGTACCAATCTGGTATTTCAGGAAATATTTGAACCGGATTTTAGCAGATCCAACTATGGGTTTCGCCGAGGTCACAGCCAGCGTCAGGCCATTTACCATGTCCAAATGATTGTTAAAGAGGGCTATGAATGGTGCGTGTCTATCGATCTGGCAAGGTTTTTCGATGAGATTCCCCACAACCTTATTTTAAAGCTCATTCGCAGAAAGATAGCAGATGAGCGGCTTGTAACGCTGATTGCAAGAGCGTTAAAGGCTGGAACAATGGTTGATGGGAGAGTGGAAAAGACGACCAAAGGTTGCCCTCAAGGGTCTCCGCTATCGCCGATGTTGTCCAATATCGTACTAAACGAACTGGACCAGGAGCTGGAGAAAAGAGGCCATCGGTACTGCCGTTGGGCAGACGATTTTGTGATTTTGTTGAAATCTGAAAGAGCTGCTAAGCGGGTAATGGAAGGGATTGCAGGTCACCTGGAGAACAATTTGAACCTTCCCGTTAATAAAGAGAAGAGTCAGGTGGCATTGGTCAAGGATGTTGCATTCCTTAGTTTCCAGATTTTACGGGAAAAGATTCGGGTGAGCAATAAGGCCCGGCGCAGATTCAAGGACAAAGTTCGAGAACTGACCCGTAGGAACAATCCCTTATCAATGTACCAGGCCATTGAAGGGCTGAATGTGTACTTGAGGGGCTGGGTCTCTTATTTCAGAATTCAGGAGTTCCGCATGCTTTTCAGGGATCTTGATGGCTGGATACGTAGCCGTCTCAGATCGATGCAATTGAAAAAGTGGAAGAACCCGCGGAAGTTTCAGAGGATGATGATAAGAGCCGGGTTTAAGCCACACCAAGCGCATAGGGTCTGGGTCAAGATGAACAAGTGGCAATCGGTGGAGCGCAGAGAGGTTCGATTTGTAATGAATCTCAAATGGTTCAGAAAGCAGGGACTGATCTTCCTACATAACTTTACACAGACACAACAACCTCTTGAATTAACTTTCAGTCGCTGATCGAGGAGCGGCTTACCTGGCCGGTACGAGCCGTTCTGTAGGGAGGG
>CAZNFE010000553.1:0-1974 GCA_964571945.1 uncultured Pseudomonadales bacterium | reverse complement strand
CGAACTCGTAAAGCATACGGCCCCCTACTGTTGATACATCCTCCAGACCTCTACCCATCAGCCTTTTAACGGAGACAATGGTATTGAGAGGATCATCGATAGCATTCTCCAGTGCTGTTTGACCCACGTTTATCTGGCCGTTTTGCAGGTACTGCACCACCGATGGCATCATATGTCGATCCGACTCATCGGCTATGGTGTCTGTCATAATCCCTTTCACAGTAGCGACTAAAGAATTTGTCGTACCCAGATCGATACCCACGGACTTCTTACGAAGATGGGGATCCATCGCTTTGCCAGGTTCGGTAATTTGCAGTAATGCCATAATCGCTGTTTTCCAACTTGAGGTTCTGAACTGCCCTGGGCATTCACCAGGAAGTCAATGAGATTTCATTATCCGACGTTTAAATCTCAAGCCACGCTAAAAAAATCCTCCGGCAAAGCCGGGGGTTTTTCGCTTTTAATAGTCCAGAAGTTCTTCTTCCTGAAAATCGATTTCATTCTCGAGCTTTGTCATGTATTGCATTTTTCGTATGACCGGTGTTGCCTGCTCAAGTGTTGCTTCGGATTCAGCGGCCAATGTATCAACCAGGTCATCCAATAGCGATGCGAGAATTGATTCCACTTTAATCCTCATATTCTTCAGTTCCTTGATGGGATCTTCCTGTTGCGTGATATCATCCAGCGCTTCTCTCAGTTCAATCTGTTGCATCAGAAACATCGGTTCGACTTCGGTGTTTTCTGTATCTGTAATCTCAATGCCTCTGAGTTCTAACAGGTAGATACATCTCTTCAAATCTGAACCGAGAGTTTCATATGCTTCATTGATCAGCGTTGTATATTGTAGTGCCAGACGTTGCTCATGTTGAGTCGCGGACGCGAACCGGTCAGGATGAACAGTACGCTGAAGTTCCCGGTATCTGGTGTCAAGCTGAGATTGATTAATCCGGGCACTGACAGGCAGATCAAACAGTTCAAAAAAGTTTTGCTTAAAATCCACAGAATTGAATACGCAATAGGATCACGGGTGGCAGGTGCCGGTGATCAGACTTGAAAACTCTCGCCACAACCACACTCACTCTGAACATTCGGATTGCTAAACTCGAAACCCTCATTCAGTCCTTTCTTAACGTAATCCATTTCGGTGCCATCAATATAGATCAGACTTTTGGGATCGACGTAAACATCCACGTCATTGCAGCTGAATACTTCATCAGATGGGTCAGCAGCATCAACCGGCTCCAATACATACATAAGGCCAGAGCATCCTGTCGTACGAACTGCCAGCTTGATTCCGATACCCTTGCCTCTTTCGGCAAGATACTGACTGACGTGGGTCGCCGCATTCGCAGTCATTGATATCGCCATATTGTGTTTCTCCTTTAATGCAGATCGACTATTCTGAAGATCTGCCTCGTTTCTCTCGAATATCCTGTACAGCTGCTTTGATGGCATCCTCTGCAAGCACCGAGCAATGAATTTTTACCGGGGGCAATGCCAGTTCTTCTGCAATTTCAGTATTCTTGATCGCTTCAGCATCATCAATTGTTCGCCCCTTCACCCATTCGGTTAACAGCGAGCTGGATGCGATGGCCGACCCGCAACCATAGGTCTTAAATTTTGCATCTTCAATAATACCTTCTTCGCTCACCTTAATCTGCAAGCGCATCACATCACCACAGGCAGGTGCACCGACCATTCCGGTGCCAACATCCTCATCAGATGCATTCATCTTCCCAACATTTCGGGGATGCTCGTAATGATCCAATACTTTTTCACTATATGCCATACGTTAACCCCTGTCTCTGATCCATTAATCCTCACTACTACCCAGGATTCCGCTGTATATTCTGCTATCTATCCCGTTTGCCCCGCAGCGGCGGACCGCTGGTAAGCCGGAACTCTCTGCTCTCGCTGCTTGCGCCGCAATCTGCTGCCGGCGGTCCCGTTTGCCGCTCGCGAGTCGGGACGGCG
>CAZNFE010000552.1:0-1976 GCA_964571945.1 uncultured Pseudomonadales bacterium | reverse complement strand
GCTACCGCAAGATCAACGGCGCCGGGATCGATAAAATCCGGGATAGCAGAAACCCACGACACGGCTTCACTGGAAACCGTATTCTCAGAGGCTGGACCTATCAATCACCTGGTATCTGCAGCCACTGGTGCGAGCCGCACCATGGCTCCTTTCATGGATCAGACAGCTGAGCAATTTGCAGAAGCCTTCAATAAATTCTGGGGTTATACAAATGTCGCGCGTCAAGGTATACCTCATATTGTGGAGGATGGGTCGCTCACCCTGGTGAGTGGTACACCGGCACGGAAATGCAATCCTGGCATGTCTTCACTCAGTTGTGTCGGCAGTGCAGTCGAAGCACTCGGCAGGGCACTGGCGCTTGAAATCGCACCAAAAAGAGTCAACGTGGTTGCCCCTGGTATCATTGATACACCAATGTTCGACTGGATGGGTGAAAATAAGGACGCTACTTTCGAGCAAATGAGTAAAAACATTCCGTTGAAAAGGGTTGGCAAACCCGAAGAACTGGCTAATGCCATCATTTTCTTCATGACGACCGGGTACGTAACCGGTACAACGGTAGATGTTGATGGCGGGACGCTACTGCCTTAGCGAGTTCCTGTCGGTATGCCGCATCCGGGCAAGAACCTAAGCACTGAATTACGAAGGGGATAACAAACGTTCGGGAAACTGCCTTACAACAGCCGACCTGCTTTCTTGCTGATCTCTACCTGCAAAAGCCAGCATTTCAGACGCTGGTAATGCCTGACTAAAATAATATCCCTGAATGTAATCACAACCAGCATCTTTAAGTATCCGCAGTTGTTCAGCATTTTCCACACCCTCAGCGAGAACCTTCAATCGCAAATTTTGTGCCATTGCAATAATCGCCTGAGTAATGGCAAGATCGTCCAGGTTCTTCTGTATATCCATGATGAAAGATCGATCAATCTTTAACGTATGGATCGGAAATTTTTTGAGATAAGAGAGTGATGAGTAGCCAGTACCAAAATCATCGATCGAGAGATCCAAACCCAGATTACGCAGTTTCTCCATCATGAGAATATTCTTATCAACATTCCTCATGGCAGTTCCTTCGGTGATCTCCAGACCCAATGAATTGGGAATGATCCGCGTATCCATGAGGATCGATGTGATTAATTGAGGGATATCACTTTCAAACTGTTTAGCCGACAAGTTTACATGTACTTTGACATTGGCAAGTCTCGTGTCCTGCCAGCTTTTAATCTGCTTACAGACTGTACGTAGTACCCACTCACCCAATTGAAGAATCTGACCGGATTTCTCTGCAATCGGGATAAACTCTGCAGGAGAGATGAACCCGAAGTCCTTATGTTGCCATCGAATGAGTGCTTCCATGCTGATCACTCTGCCCTTTTGGGCGCTCACGATCGGCTGATAATAGATTTCAAATTCCTCAGCCTGAATAGCGTGCTGAATGCCACTCTTCCATTCCATGAATCGTACGACACTCTGATGCATTTCGTTGTCGAAGATCATATAGGATCCCTTGGCCTGCCTTTTTGCCTTATGCATCGCTGTATCAGCATCTCGGATGACATCCTGAGGTACTTGATAGTGACCATTATTAATCACGATACCCACGGTCGATGTCATATTAATCTCTTTACTATTAATGGTAATCGGTTCAGCGATAGCTGCCTGGATACGATTACATACCAATGTCACGTCGCTTACAGATAAAACAGGATCGAGCAGGACAACAAATATATCGCCGCTGAACCTGGATAGGGTATCCTCCGGCCGCAGCATCTTTCCGATCCGTTCACCGATCATGGCTACCAGCCGATCACCAACAGCATGCCCCAGGCCTTCATTAATCAGTCGGAACTCATCCAGATCAATGAAAAGTACTGAGAAAGGATGACTATCACCACGTTTGGCCCTGTTCACAGAATAGACCAGACGATCCATAAACAGTGCGCGGTTTGGCAGGTTCGTTAGGTTGTCGTAAA
>CAZNFE010000551.1:0-1977 GCA_964571945.1 uncultured Pseudomonadales bacterium | reverse complement strand
GTTTTCGCTTTCAATAAAGTACTACGAACAAATCAGAGACGGCTGCGTTGTTTAGCCTTAATAAAGTCTGAGTGTGCAACGTGGACAAGACCGGCAATCTTTCGGATAAGGTGTTCTTCAAAGCTATCGATTCTGCCATCCGCATAGGCTACTCGCCACATACATTCAAGCAGACTGGTTTTGTCTTCATAACTGTAGTTAGTGTTAATCAGGTGAGTGAATTGATACAGGTCAGTTGATTCCTTGACGGATGTCTGTGCCAGTGATATCAAAGTGTCAAGTGATTGATTGTCCAGCTGGAAGGTCTGCTGTAGCGTCTTATGTACTGATTGCCACTCCCGTTTGTCTATCTCCGTATCCGCATTGATCAGCTCAATAAGCAGTGCAGCTGTGGCCAATTGGATACTCTTTTCCCTGGCTTCCAGTGCACTTGATTCACTGATATCCATTGAAGAATTGAAAAACGATCTTATCTTATTCAGCATGAGTTATCCGTTCCGCGGCAGACAGTTCACGTACTGCTTCGTTGATGGTATCGATACCTGCATTCTGGTCGTAGATATGCTCGCTTAGATAACGACGGAATTTTCTGGCTCCGGGTACGCCATTGAACAAACCTGTCAGGTGTCTCGCCCCATGTTGAAGCAGTTCACCATTTGCGAGTTCTCGCTCCAGATATTCGCTATACTGTGCTAATGCAGTGAATCGATCGATTTGTTCATCGTGAGTCTTCAGAATACGAGTATTCAACTCAGATATGAAGAACAGGTTGTGATAGGCTTCGCGGCCAACCATTATGCCATCCGTTTTTTTTAGCGGTTCACAGATCTGATCCAGGCACTTGATTCCGCCATTTAGCACAATCGTCAGATCCGGTCTTTCCTGCTTGATTTTGTAAACGTAATCGTGATTGAGTGGTGGAATCCGGCGATTTTCTTTGGGGCTTAGCCCCGCCAGAATCGCTTTGCGGGCATGAATGATGAAAGCATCGCACCCGGCACCAGCAACGATGGTAATGAAGCGCGAGAAAAACTCGTATCCGTCTTCATTATCAATACCCGTTCGACATTTCACCGTCACCGGTATGTCGACACTTTGTTGCATTTTATCAATACAATCAGCCACCAGTTCTGGTGATGCCATCAGACAAGCTCCGATGCCACCGTTCTGGACACGATCACTGGGACAACCGACATTCAGGTTCACTTCCTGATATCCCGCCGCTTCGGCCATTCTGGCACACAGTGCCAATTCTTCAGGATTACTGCCCCCCAGTTGCAGGGCGCAGGGTGCATCCATGGTGCAATGTTTTAGAAAGCGATCGGATTCTCCATGTATGAGGGCACCGGTAGTCACCATTTCAGAGTAGAGCAATGCACCGGGCGATAACAATCGAAATAATACTCGGCAGTGTCGATCGGTATAGCCCATCATAGGTGCTATGCACAGGCGTCTGTCCAGTGATGTCTTGATAGTCATGAATAAGGAAACAGAAGATATGCAATTATTTGCCGAAGGATCCGATTGTAGATGCTGGAGAGCGATTGATCAAACCTGCTAGTATAAGATCTGGTAGTACGGTCAGATAAAAATGCGATGGTAAACAGGAAAGAAGATTCCATGCATGTTTCTGCAGAGCATTCTCATGGACATGAACACTGGTCCACCCGATTTGGTTTCCTCATGGCATCCGCAGGGTTTGCCATCGGACTCGGTAACATCTGGAAGTTTCCCTACCTGACTGGCGAGAATGGCGGGGGCGCATTTGGTGTAATTTATCTGGTCTGTGGATTCTCAATCGGGGGACCTGTACTTATGTCAGAAATGGTTATCTGGCTCAGAGCGCAGATGAGCGGCGAGCCGTACGCCAGAGCTTCCACGACTGTCATCGGAAAATTCTCATAGCGCGAGGGAACCACGGTCAGAAAAGCCCTCCGCCGAAGCGGTTCGATCTCTTCGCGTCGGAGCTTTCCGGTT
>CAZNFE010000550.1:0-1981 GCA_964571945.1 uncultured Pseudomonadales bacterium | reverse complement strand
TCCCGCACCAGCGATTCCCTGAATCCATACTTGAATATAAACCAGAATTTTTCCGGGCCATACCTGGCAATCAGTCGATCCAGACCGGCAATAATTTTCTCAAGATCAGCTTGCTGACGACTTTCCGGCGCCAGGTAGTTCGGCATAAAAATCATCTGCACCACCTTGCCGGCATCAATCAGCACATCCAGCACCTTTGCCTCCCACTGTTCATCATACTCCGGAGCTGCTCCTGCTCCGGGGATCCACTGAATGGCTCTGATCTTATCGACCGACGCCACCTGCGGTGCCGAATAAATCGCACCAGGACCATCCAGGTGATAGGTGATGTAATCGAAGTTTGCGGCCTGCATCTCGATGTAAGGCAGTGCAAATTCTGCGAAAAGCTCGGGATCCATCAGTGCTGCGAAATCACACTGGATCTTACAGGTACGACCCTGACCGAATGGCTCCAGATAGGTGCACATATTCCAACCGTCCGGGTCTGTTACTCTGGCGTGCACCAGATCATAGTACTGCACGTACAGATCGGTAATATTCTGCAGATGGCGGTGCGCATCCGGTTTGCTCGCATCATCTATCAGGTCAAAGAGCAGTTTTTCCGAACCCCTGAGCGAAGCCAGCGTGTCGACACCCTCAATAAAGTCAGGAATTGCAACATAATAACCTCGTTCAAAACCGATTTCTGCAGCCCGGGTTATCAGCTCAATGTGTCTTTTCCACCAATGATTCTCTGCATCAAATACCGGCAGCTGATCCTTCAGGCTGGACAGGTGTTCCCTGTACCATACCGTTATATAGTCACACACCACAGGACTGCCCAGATAAGCGGCCAGGCTTCCCGGACCCAGATCAACCGTTATATGGGGAATACTGTCACCAAGAAACTCACTCTTCGACAACATCGACAGGCGGCTGGCAATCACGTAATCCGGATCCAGCCAGTAGGCTTCTATATCACCGGGGAATGTTGGTGGTGGCTCATCGGTTCGAGGCGCATGCCTCTTCGCATGAATACTGATGATTGGCCTGCCCAGGTTTTCACCCCGCCAGAACCTGGCGTATGTATCCTTGCGCTCCGCCAGGTTATGCACATACTCTGAATCGATCATGTTACAACTGTATCCTCACACTTGTTCCCTGTTCAGAATCCTTCACCCTGCAGCCTGCCGCGATTAACTGCGATACCTTCATGAACTAGCTAACGCTGATCATACCCTCGCTGTCTATCCGCGCCGAACGCCCGCAAAATTCCTCCGTTGTCATCGCCTGCAGCAGCGATTTCTCCTCAGTATTGACCCAGACCCTTTTGCCATCAGGAGTCAAGCAGGCAAAATGACCGATGGTTGGATGCTCTGCTCCATACATAGCGGTATACGATTCAATGCGAACATCCCCATGGTACTCGGCCAGTGTTTCCCGGCTCGGGAGTCGATCAATCTCTGCCTGTACGTTCTCGAATCGAAAGTCCCGCTGTGGGGGTTCGCCACTGTATACACAGTGGGCATGCTTGGACAGATTTCCGCCATTGGCTGTAATCAACCCCCTGGCACCGGGGTTTTCCCGCAACAGCTCCACCATCCTGGCAATACTGTGCATCACATAATTGTTGAGCGGTCCGCCACCAAAAGTCAATCCACCAGTGACTGTTAACTGGCTGGTTTCTGCCAGTCCCAGTTCCTCTGCGGCAATCTGGACTGCGGAAGGGAAACAGCTATAGAGATCCACATAGGTAAGCTCATCAATGGAGGTATTTGCCAGTTCGAGTACACGATTACCGGTACAGGCAATACCAGGTGACGTAAAAAAGTTATCACGTATGGATGCGTTCGCATGATCCACGCCGTCCGCACCGGCCAGCGGATAGATCCACTGGTTGCGGGGAATACCCAGTTGATCAGCTTTCTCAACCGAGCACATGATCAGAGCCGCCGCCATATCCACGGCATTGTTGGAATTCATCAGCTTGGTATAGGGCACA
>CAZNFE010000549.1:0-1988 GCA_964571945.1 uncultured Pseudomonadales bacterium | reverse complement strand
TCCCTGGACATCGAAGAGATCCTTGACGGCGAATGGGATCCCGTGCAGGGGACCGCAGGGCTCGGCCTCACGGCGAGTCGTCGCGACAGGTTCTCGTTCTACCATCCGGGCATCATAGCCGCCACCCTGCACGACAAAGCCGACCACCACTCGATGAAAAACGGTACCATCATAAAATCCTTTTTCTGCCAGCGAGACAAAATTCGCAACGGTTATCGGCGCCTTCTCTGGATCCAGCAACAGCGTAATATTTCCGAAACTGGTCTCCATCAACACCCTGGTTACCGGTTCGGCTGCAGAAGCCCAGCCAGGCACGATCGCCGTCACTACCATCACGCTGGCTAGTATTCGAACAAGTGACTGACAGCCAGTGAGCATATTCCGGGTAGCTCCAATCTGTGATTTATCCATCGCTTTGTTCTATTTCACAGCTTGATCAGTTGTACCTTGGTTTTGCCACTTCAATTGTGTCTTCATCCTGCCTGACATGATCAGTGACTTCCGCAAGATCTTTCAGAAAATCATCCATAACCTCAATATGAAATGGCTGCACCATCAGCTGCAATGCAACAGGTTCCATAATTGCACTGGTAAACCAGCCCCGATCAACCATGCCTTGCCAGACGGAAAACAGATTGATCTCATCCGAAGTAATCGTGGAAATCGCATACCTGCAATCATGCAGCGGCCGCAATCCTGCAATGGATTCCAGCCCGGCTGACAGTTTCTCCTGCGCATTTACAATCATGCGGGCTTTCTCTTCATAGCCGTTTACGCCCAGGTAATTAAGGACCGCCCAGGCACCCGCGATCGCACCTCCCGGTTTTGATCCAGCTGCAGTCTGGGTCGTCATGCCTCCCGCTGGCCAGCCTTTGAAGTCAAAGATCTGATGTGATCTTTGCTCCTCAGTGCGGTGGAAAATCGTCGAAGCCGCTTTTGGTGTAAATCCATACTTATGCAGATCTGCCGAGATGGAACAAACTCCGGGCACACTAAAGTCAAATGCCGGCACATCTATCCCAACATTTCTGGCATGGGGCAAAAAGTAGCCGCCAACACAAGAGTCAACATGCAACCACAGCCCTTCTGCCAGCGCAAGTACACCAAGTTCCACAATGGGATCAATCAGCCCATAGGGATAACACGGTGCCGAGCCTACAAGCATAATTGTCTGGTCAGAAATTGCTGCTTTCATCGCAGAGACATCTGCCAGATGATTTTCCTGCAGCGGCACCCGGGTTACCGTCAAACCCAGATATCCAGCGGCTTTATCGAATGCCGGGTGTGCGGAATAAGGAATAACCAACTCGGCACCCACTACATCCTTGCCTTTCGATCTGGCCTGGTCTCTGCAAGTCTTTACCGCCATAAAAATGCTTTCACTGCCACCTGATGTCATGTTTCCACAGGCACCCTCCGGTGCATTCAGCAGATTCAAACCCATGTCAATGACATCGGTTTCCATTTTCTTAAGACTCGGGAAAGCAGTCCCGCCACCGAGCGCATTCTCCGTGTGAAAAAGCTGGTAGGCCTGCTTGCCAACATTCATTACGTCCATGCCGGCATGAAACACATAGACACCCAGCCTTCCGGATTTCCAATTGATATCCCCGGATTTGAAAGATTCCATCTCACCTTTTAACGTATCCCAATCCCTGCCTTTATCCGGTAATGTTGCTCTCATCTATATTTCTCCTAGGTTCCAGCGTTCAGACTCGCTCATTTATTGCATGTTTAGTCCAATGCTGTCAGTTACATTCCTGTGCAAAATCGGTGCATGCCCGCTCTGGTTTGGAATCAAGCTAATTTATCAGTATCGAATACTGCCGTCACCGCTTTTCACTGTAAAGGTATACCATCCACATCAGCGGGATATGGCAGCTTCAGACTGGCTGCCAGCGTGGGTGCAATATCGATTGTTCGCGCCGTCCCCTTTATGGGTGCGTGCTCACACCACGGGCCATACGAGGCGCACAGGCACAACATAC
>CAZNFE010000548.1:0-1992 GCA_964571945.1 uncultured Pseudomonadales bacterium | reverse complement strand
TGCGGGTGCTGTTGTGCCACCCTTGCCGCGAAATCGTTAGGTCCCTCACCCATACGACGGATAATCTGTCGTCGAGCGAGCAGATGGCAGAATTTCAGGTACTCCCTGCTAACCGGGTCCAGCAGTCCAGCGGTTCGTTTGGACAGCAGCAGCACGGAAACTACTGACATCACCAGGATAATGCCCGTCAGCAGTGCGAATGCGATTCTATTCAGGCTGGCATCTCCCAGATATTTCTCCAGCAAACTGATCTGCAGAGTTGGATTGTATCCGACCACCCATGTATCCCAATAGTTACCGATGGCATCCAGTTGCAAGCGCAGATTGGTCAGCCAGAGCGTCTGCCGGTACTTAAGCCATGACAACGGCGAATCTTCCAGGAACGAGTCTTCCCCTGCTACAGCGGCTTCCAGTCCATCTTCTATTCGTTCCGGAGCAACAGCGGAGGTCGGATCAACTCGCCGCCACCCTTCACCGCGAATCCATACTTCGGCCCAGGCATGCGCATCAAACTGATGTATCGCCAGGTAGTCACCGATCGGATTATACTCACCACCCTGGTAGCCTACGACCACTCGTGCAGGTATACCTGCTGCACGCATCAGGAACACAAAACTACCTGCATAGTGTTCGCAGAAGCCTCTGCGTGTCTCTGTCAAAAAGGCATCGATATCATTTTCGCCTAACTCCGGCGGCCTGAGCGTATAGATGAACTCCTGCTGATTGAACATCCTCAGCACACGGTTAATGTAATCCGGTGCATTCCCGGATTCGTCATACATGTGCTGTGCGAGGCTTCTCGAGACAGGATTCCCGTCGACTGGTAATCTGGTCATACGAATTCGCATAAACGAAGACAATTCGCGTTCCGTGTGGTGATCCAAATAAGAACGCACTTGGTACCGAAATCGCTGTTGCAGTGGTTTTCGTGAGTAAAGCCTGAAGTCCCTGACCAGTGCGGTTCCCTGGGTCAGCGGCACCGGTGTAGGCAATGCAAATAACCAGTTCTGAAAGGTTGGCTCCATGATAATCGAATACACGACAGGGTCGCCATTTCGCTCAATCAAACGATCCCAGGGCGCATCCATCCTGTTGGCACTTTCCATGATCGGTGGGTCGCCATACCCAACCTTGGTTTGCTCCCAATTCTTCCCATCAAAATCCGTAAATACCAGGCCACGCCAGTAAAGCTGATTCCTCGGCGGTATATTGCCTTCAAATTTGACTCGAAATGCCAGTTCATCAGAACGCGATATTCTGACAATATCGCCCGGAGTCATCCGGTCGGTTATCCCTGTTTTGCCCGTTTGCGATTGTAGCGGCACAGTCCACAAGGGTGAAATTCGAGGGAACAACACGAACAACACGACCATCAAAGGAATGCTTTGTGACAATATAACGGCAGCCAGCTTGAAAGTATGGGCGGGTCTCAGGTGGCCGCGAGTTTGATTCAGGCCAATCAGCGCGGTAGTAATCAGCACCATCACGAATCCGATGTATATACTGGTGGGGATGGTCTGAAAGAACAGGCATTCCATCACGGCAACAAAATAAGCAAGATAAATCACAATATAGGCATCCCGCTTGTGCTGCATTTCCAGTAACTTGAGCACGAATGCAACTATCAACAACGCCACCGCAGGTTCAAGACCGAATACCGGCCGGTAACCCAACGGCACGCCGATCATTCCGAGCATAACAAACAGCGCTTTCGCCCACCTACCCGGATAGGACCAACGACCGGTAAACACCATGATTCGCCAGACAGCACATCCAAGCCACACGAAAATAATCCACGGAACCAAACGAGTCAGATGAGGGGCAATTACAGCAGCCTGCGCCACCAGCATCCAGGCAAGGCTATTCCGCGGGATTTGAAATTCTGAAATCTGCAAAGTCATATCAGTATCATCGCATCAACCAACATCGAGTTCGAACAACGCAAGCGCCTGCAGCACCTGCTCGCGATGTTGCTCTCCCCTGGCAGGCGGG
>CAZNFE010000547.1:0-2010 GCA_964571945.1 uncultured Pseudomonadales bacterium | reverse complement strand
GGTGCTGATATTGCGGCAGAGACACGAAGGTGTCGGATTCGAGAAAGTACATTTAACAGCTCGTCCGTCAAGCCATCAGCAAAATACAGGTCGGACTGATCTTTACTGAAACTGCGGAAGGGTAGCACTGCAATAGACTGGATGTTGCTCTGGATTTCGGTTGTCAGCACTTTCTCATTGCTTGAATCGCCAGATGTGGTTGCTGAATCTGTGAAGAGTGTCACGTTGCCCTGTATTACAAAAAGCACTGCCGCTACCAGCAGCAATGCAGCCACGATGAGTAATTCAGTGTTTGAACCGATGAGTTTCTGCTCCGACTCGGTTATTTCCGCGTTTGGTCCTGTATCCCTGCTAATGCCGGATGAATTGAGGTTAAACAGCCAGGCGAGGATCAGTGCAACTGGAAAACCGCTGATGAAGATAAACAGCAGCAAACGCATCGCTGATGCAGGCAGGTCCATGGCTGGTGAAAGAATGTCGGCAATCTGAATAATTGGCCATGTTGCCACTACATACAGCGTTGCGACCCGGATTACGCGGCGCCGTTTTAACTCTTCAAGTAATTTGTGTAACCACCCCATGGCTTGCATGGTCACGACCCGATGTGAAAGTTGAACAAGGAAATCAGATATTCTAGCAGCCTGCCAGACAGGGTGTACCAATAAAGGCACTTCCTTCTATTGAGTGGGTTGCACTCAACTGCCGCTATCCAGGCTAACATCTCCAGTCACCGTTTTGATTCTTATACGACCAGAACCATCTCCTGCACTGGTTTTGAGTTCCATTTGTGCCGGAAAAATCCGTTTTGGCGTATCGTCAGTAATGTTATTGTTGATATCTCCGCCAGGACCTGTTTTTACATCGATCCGGGCATTGACGGGGCGGTGTAGCCGGGTTCTGATTTCACCACTGACGCTTTTGATGGATATATCACCGGATGTGTTCAACTGTCCGGAAATTCGGATGTCACCACTGACGGTTTCGGTTCGCAACGAATCAAATTGCGCCATCTCCATATCAATTTCCCCTGAGACTGCACTCACCGATACTTCATTCGTGTTAAGGTCAAGATCGAGATCGCCACTGACGGTGGTTATCTTTGCTTTGCCTGTGGCATCGCGCACTTTGACCTCGCCGCTGACGGAATTGATCAACAGGCGCTTTGCGATATGACTGACCTGCATGTCGCCGCTGACCGAGTGTAAAGATGAGCCACCTTCTATGCCGGACAATTTCAGATCAGTGGAAACTCCGCTAAAATCGATACGACTTCCCCTGGGTACCTTGATGTCAAGATCGGAGCCATCTCCCCAACTAACATTGTGCCTGGGTAGTTTGACCCGTATCAACGTGAAATCGCCATCAACATTGAAGATGAATTCTTCTGCCAGATCGTCAAGTTCACCCGTGACATACACTTCTTCTTTGTCCCAGCCTGAGATGTCGATTTCACCCCGGGTGTTATGAATTTCCACCACTCCCTGTGCGGACGCTGTATGTCGTTCATCCACCTGATCCCCGGCGATCAGAGCATTCGGCAAGGACAGTAGCGGCACTGCAATGAGGAGGGTTCCGTAGCTGTTGATGGTCATAATTTCTTCCTTTCGGGAGGTTGAACTGAGCCGATGGTTAAACTTCCCTGCGCTGATTCTACTCTTGATGCTCAATTTTTCCACCGCGCGGGTTTGCAATCTCTTCCTGTAGTTAGACGCCATCATCAAGCCAAATGGTTTAGAGCAGCCAGGCAGCGACGGGCACCTGGATCAGCGAAAAACCGATCAACTGCCAGTACAGGGACAGGTTAACAAAAGTGAAAACCCCGGCTCTGTTGGAGGATTGGCATTGCTATACCGGTTACATAAATTCACAATGCATATGCCAACGTATCAACACGAATTCCTTTCGATTAGTGCCGTAAACCAGGAGCGACAACCATGCCGCGAAAATTGATCGATCTGTCCATCTACCTCGAAAATGATGTGATTTCGGATCCGCCTGGCGCTCAGCCAA
>CAZNFE010000546.1:0-2021 GCA_964571945.1 uncultured Pseudomonadales bacterium | reverse complement strand
CTAGCGGTGGGGCGGCCAGGCAGCACTCTGCTGACCTGAATTCACTACAAACCCGGGGAAGCAGGTACTCAGGGGTGGCTTCTGTTAGAATGAATTAATCTGCTACCAGGCACCGCCCGCACTGAGTTCAATTTGTCTGAATCACCTGACCTAAGCCAACCCTGTGAGAACGCTGGTCTGCTGCGACGCATGGCTGCAATATTTTATGATGCATGGCTGATTCTGGCGCTCTGGTTGATTACCAGCACCCCCGTCATCTTTTATACCCCCGCGGCGGGGAACCCGGCTCCCGACCTGGTCTACCAGTTTATTTTTTGTGTGGATACCTTTGCCTTCTACCTGCTGTTCTGGCGGACGGATGGACAGACTCTGGGCATGCAGGCATGGAAAATCAAGTTGCAAAGTGGCACGGGTCATCGCCCCGGGGTTGCCGAGTGCAGCATCCGGCTGCTGGTGGCAAGCCTGTCCCTGGTTTGTTTTGGGTTGGGGTTTTTGTGGATGTTGTGGGACAAGGACCGGTTAACCTGGCAGGATCGATTGTCCGGTACCAGAATTGTCTTTCTGGGCAAACAGATGCCAAAGAAATGAACGGATAAGGTATATTATCGATATCGAATAGTCGATAATTCCCGGGTGGACAAAGCTTTCAAACATTCGCTCCCTCATCCTTACGGGTTTATCCTTGTATGTGATCCAACAATCTGACCGAACGGAGTCATTATGGAATTTAGAACAAGAACAGGGCAGCCGGCGAAAGCCAGAACTCATTGTCTGGTCGCTGGCATCCATGACAAAAAGATATTGTCAGACACAGCCAAAGTGTTAGACAAGGCCAGTAGAGGATATCTTGCCAGAATCATCAAGAAGGGCGATATGACCGGGAAAATTGGCACCGGCCTGCTGCTGCACGAAGTGCCAGGAATCGCTGCCGAGCGGTTATTGCTGGTTGGTATCGGCAAGCAAGCTGCACTGGACGTTAGCCAGTACCAGAAACTGATGCAGGACACCGTTGCCAGGCTAAAAAACACCAGTGCACGCAATGCGCTGATCTGCCTGTCGGAAATCAGTATCAAAGACCGGGACATTCACTGGCAGACCAGGCAAGCCGTAGAAATTTTTTCACACCGCACGTACAACTTCACCGACATGAAGGGCACACAGCCGAGTAAAAAACCGCGCCTGCTCAAGGCTGAAATTCACGCGTCAAATCGAACCGAAAAGAATGCGCTGGATCGGGCACTGCGGGAAGCCACGGCGATCGCCAACGGCGTGACAGCCGCACGCAATCTGGGCAATACCCCATCGAACATATGCACGCCCTCTTATATGGCCAGAGAATCCCGCAAACTCGCAAAAAATAACAAATCGATCACGACCACCGTCCTTGAAGAAAAGGATATGAAACGACTCGGCATGGGCGCCCTTTTATCAGTGGGTAAAGGGAGCGCTGAGGCTTCCAAACTGATTGTTATGAACTACCGGGGAGCAGTCCGATCGGAGCAACCTTACGTAATCGTTGGCAAGGGGATCAGTTTTGACTCCGGTGGCATCAGTCTGAAACCAGGAGCAGCCATGAGCGACATGATCTTCGACATGTGTGGCGCCGCCAGCATATTGGGCACCATGACAGCCGTTGCCGAACTGAATCTGCCCATTAATGTCATCGGCGTGATCTCAGCCGCCGAAAACATGCCCAGCGGTACCGCGAGCAAACCTGGTGATATCGTCAAAACCATGTCCGGCCAAACGGTGGAGATCCTGAATACCGATGCCGAAGGCAGACTGGTATTGTGTGATGCCCTGACATATATCGGCAAATTCAAACCCCGCACGGTAATTGATGTGGCGACTTTGACCGGCGCCATCGGCATTGCCCTGGGTAGGTATCCCACGGGAGTTTTTGCCAACGACGATGCGCTGGTTGACGATCTACAGGCTGCATCGGATACCAGTGCTGACAGAATCTGGCGCTTGGCGATCTGGGGAGGATAGTAGGAGAGCGCGGAGCGTGCAGAAGCCGG
>CAZNFE010000545.1:0-2021 GCA_964571945.1 uncultured Pseudomonadales bacterium | reverse complement strand
AAAGCGCCAAGAGCGGAGGCAAGGATATCCCCATGCTGATTGCCAAAGGACCCGGAGTGAATGAAACGCAAACCTATATTCTGTCGCTCTACCGCAAGGGGTATAGTCTGAAGGAAATTGCAGCGCAGCAGGGTGTCAGTGAGGACACCGTGCTGAAACATTATGTTGCCATTATCCGGGCAGGCCAGTTCATTGATGTACCTGCTTTTATCGGCGATGATTTTGATACCCTGATGGCTGAACTGGACGATGCAGACCCCTACGCATCACTGTCTGAAATCAAACGGGAACTGCCGGTTGATCTGAGCAACGATGAATTCCGGTTGATTCTGGCCTGGCGCGAAGCTATCGGTGTGGCATAACGGAACACCTCAGAAATATCGTGTAAAAACAGATTTAATGACTTCGTAAAAAGTCATCATCGCGCCCATGGACGGGCGCGCAAATCAATGTCTTACGGCGTAAGTCATTGATTTGTAAGGAAAGTGAAAACCGCGCTTTTGATGTTCGGCGTCCTGCCTCACGGCGCTGTGCGTCCCATTGTTCTATCCTGAACAATGGTCGCTTTCCGGGGAGTAAAAAGGCCACGGACGACCTTTTTACGACTTCATCAGATTTCCCTCTGTGTTTCTACGATGCAACACTGCAATAGCCACTTACGTTACGGGTGCCCTGAACATTCAGGGTACCCATGCGTATCAATGGGCTATTATCCTCAGATAATTTCCAGCACGTTCTCCGGAGGACGGCCAACCACGGCCTGATCTCCATTCACCACAATCGGTCGTTCGATCACGATGGGGTGAGCCACCATCAGAGCAATCGCCTCGGATCGCGATAGTGTTTTACCCTGAATATGCTCTTTAAACGCCACTTCGCCTTTGCGCATCAGTTCCGAAGGTTTTTTTCCAAGCATGGTCAGGATGTGATCCAGCTCTGCCTCGCTCGGCGGGGTTTTCAGATATTCGACAACTTCAGGCTCTATATTCTGTTCCTGCAACAGAGCCAGTGTTGCCCGGGATTTAGAGCAACGCGGATTATGATAGATGGTCACTGGCATAGTCTCTCCTTGTTTGAATTCAAACTGGTTCCAATGCGGCATATTTCAACATCAGGCGTTTGATTCCGGCTTGCCTGAACTGCACGGTGATACGTGTGGCATCACCGGAACCCTCCAACTCCAGCACCACACCCTCGCCAAAACTCGGATGCCGTACATTGTCGCCAATACCTGGACCAGCCAGCATATCAACAACAGCCGGCATGGGCGGCTTATGCTCCTGATACAGGGTTTCCACCGGCAGGTTTTTGATAAAACGGCTGGGCTGGGGATAATGCATCTCGCCATAAAAACGACGCAATCGCGCCGATGTCATCAGTACATGCTCACGGGCACGTGTAATGCCGACATAAAGCAAACGCCGCTCCTCGGCAATACCTGCCTCGCCTTCATCGAGCGAACGCTGATGCGGCAATAAACCTTCTTCCACACCGGGTAACACCACACAGTCAAATTCCAGTCCTTTTGCACGGTGCAAACTCATCATACAAATGGCATCATCCTGCCTGTCTCCATGCTCTGCATTCATCTCCTCGCTGCTTTGCAACAATGCGGCCCGGTCCATAAACTCCACCGGAGTAAGCCCCTGCCCCAGCGATATTTCAATATAATCCTGCAGGGTGCGAATATTCTCCAGTCTGGCTGCTGCTTCAATTTCACCCATAGCCTTGAGACTGTCCAGATAACCGCTCATTTCCAATATCCGCATCAATCCCAGATCTTCATCTTCAGCAGCGGAGACATGCAATTCAGCCATCATCAAGGCCAGGCCTGTCAGTTTACGGGCAGCACCTTCAGCCTGATCCGTAACCAGCAAATCCAGCCACTCATAAGCACGTAAACCGGATGACTGCAGTGCCGTCGCCATCTGCTCCTGGCCTTTCACACCCAGGCCCCGTTTGGGTTTGTTGCAGATGCGCATCAGATGTAGACTGTCACCACCTCGATTGAGCAGCAGGTG
>CAZNFE010000544.1:0-2023 GCA_964571945.1 uncultured Pseudomonadales bacterium | reverse complement strand
CGATCATCAGCCCCTTTGAGGGGCTCCCGATCGAAATACCTCCGGCTTTGCCGGAAGATTGTTATTGCTTATGGAGAAGAGTGTCGTGAATGATTTGAATACAATAATCCTAACGATTTTAATATGTTTCTCATCTGTATCAGTATTGTCTGCGCCACTCTCTGACGATCAGATTGCATTTCGTGATCTGTATAAGCAGCTGATAGAAATCAATACAACACTTTCGGCTGGAAGCTGCACTGAAGCTGCCAATGCGATGGCAGACCGATTGAGATCATCAGGAATACCGGATAAAGACCTGCATGTCATAGTCCCTGAAGAATGGCCACAACAAGGCAACCTCGTCGCTGTCTTGCATGGCTCTGCACCAAATGCGGAATCAGTTTTATTACTGGCGCATATCGACGTCGTAGAGGCGAACCGCAAAGATTGGGAGCGGGATCCATTCCGGTTAATTGAAGAGGACGGTTATTTCTTTGGGCGAGGCACGGCTGATGACAAGGCCATGGCCGCCATATTTGTCGATATCATGGTACGAATGAGCCATTCCGGATATCGACCGGATCGCAACGTAAAACTGGCATTGACCTGTGGTGAAGAAACACCGAATACATTCAATGGCGCGAGATATCTCGTACAAAATTACCGGCAATTGATTGATGCGAAATTTGCATTGAATGAAGGTGGGGGTGGTATTCTGGATAATAACGGGCAACGTATTTACAACGGCATCGAGGAGGGCGAAAAGGTCTACCAGGATTACCGATTGGAAACAACGAATCCTGGCGGGCACTCGTCCCGACCGCGCAAAGATAATGCAATATATAGTCTCTCAGCTGCACTCAATCGTATCTCGTCCTATTCATTTCCGATCGAATTCAATGACACGACGAGAAGTTACTTTGAAAGACTGTCAACTATAGAAACTGGACAGGTTGCCGCTGACATGTTGGCCATTCTGCAAAGCCCGCCTGAGCATGATGCGCTGGTCCGAATCAGCGATAATCCAAGCTATAATTCCCTTCTTCATACCACATGTGTCGCAACAATGCTTGATGCCGGCCATGCCCCCAATGCACTCCCACAAAGTGCCACGGCTAACGTGAACTGCAGGATATTTCCCGGCCATGATCAAGAGGAAATTCGTCAAACACTGGTACAGATAATCGATGATTCGAACATAGAGGTTACCTTTGCTGATCCGCCAGAATCCACCTCGCCTCCTCCGCCGTTAACCAATGACATACTTGGTCCTATCGAACGGGTTACCCGCGAGATGTGGCCCGGAGTACCGGTGCTCCCTTCTATGATAGCAGGTGGCACCGATGGACGTTTTCTTACCCCGGCAGGTATCCCAACATATGGTGTCAGCGGTCTGTTTGCTGAACCGGGCAAGGTGAATGCGCATGGACTGAATGAACGAATACGCGTGGATTCACTATATGCGGGGCGTGAGTTTCTCGACCGACTGATAAAAATATACGTCGATGTGGACTGATTACTGATATCGATCCAAACCCGCTGGTTCGATAATAACAATCCTCCGGCAAAGCTGGAGGGTTGTAATTTCAACCAGTCCGGTAAAAGTTGAGTGGTGCCCGGGGCCGGAATCGAACCGGCACTCCCTCGCGGAAACGAGATTTTAAGTCTCGCGTGTCTACCAATTTCACCACCCGGGCAAACTACAGATATATATTCTTAAATATCAATAGCTTATATAGATTTTCCTGGCGTTGGAAAGCATCGTATTTTAGAGTATCCGGAGGCGTGAAAGCAAACTAATAATCCCTGTCCAGCAAAAAAGTGTGTAAAGAATTTTATGCAAATTGACGTCATTTCGTATACACTGCCCGTTCAAATTTGGCTGGGTGGCAGAGTGGTCATGATGGTCCGCACTCGGAGCGGACTGCAGCATTGCAAAGCAATGCCGTGACCTGTCGTCAGACTGGCTGAATAGAAGAAATTATGGGCTGGGTGGCAGAGTGGTCATGATGGTCCGCACTCGGAGCGGACTGCAGCATTG
>CAZNFE010000543.1:0-2027 GCA_964571945.1 uncultured Pseudomonadales bacterium | reverse complement strand
ATCTGGACAGCCCCCTGTCCAGCCTCTTCCGTTTGTTCCCGTCATCTTCCGTGGGAAAATCAATGAAAAAAAATACCCGCCTGACTGCGGCCACATTCGCCTGTAATTGAATCCAGTAGAGCCCGACTCCAAGAGCGACTCCGCCGATCTGAAAGTAGAGCCCAAACAGTGTCCAGAAATCCCCCGGGGACATCACCCCGGTAATGATGTGTTGGCTAATGATCCGTCCGACATAGATCCCGGCAAATATCGTAATTGCCCAGCCAAGAATGAACAGAAAAATACCCATCGCATAGGAAAAACGATAGCGTTTGAATGACTCAATACTGCGGGATTCAAATCGACTTTTTTCAAAGCCCATTCCGCCCAGGCTCTGCACTGCACTAATGTTACTGATACTCTCTTCCATCACATTCGTGGTTGCAGACCCGGATGCCCGGCTGCGTTGATTCAGCCGCCGCATGATGCCAGACAGGGGCAGCGTGATAATGAGCGCCATGGGTAACAGGGCATAGGCAACCCACACGACTTCTGGCGCAACCTCCCCATAGCTATATCGCATCAGGTACAGGTTAAGCGCCGAACTGCCAATCAGGAAAAACGGCAGCAGGCCAAGATTGAAGCAGATGTTTGGTACCTGTGGGGCATCGTACATGACGCGAAAAACTGAATCACCGATGCGCTGCTCATCCAGAGTCGTCATGGGTAGTCGAGAGAGTTTTTCGAATAGAAGGGTACGCAGATAGTTGGCAATGTGTTGGGTCAGGCGCACATTGACCAGTGCTTCCACACTACCCCAAATGCCACCGGCACTACTGCCCCCGGCACTCAGTGCATATTCCGATTGCGTGGCAGAGTCCTGGCCCTGGATCACAGTGAATTCAGTACCCGGACCACGTGTACCAAACAGAATCAACAGCATGCAGTACAACAAGACAATTACGCCCATGATTCCGATCGGCGTCATATCGCTGACGAAGTGAAGGAAGGGGCTCATAAAGGGTGGGAACCGTACAGCTGTTTCTCCAAACGGTTGTTGCAGCAACACCTGATCAATGATGATCTTGCCAATCCATGGCACGATCAGAACGGGAAATACCGATACTGCAGCCATGAAAAACTTGGCGAAAAATAATCCCTTAACGTGCTTCAACAAGGCAAATGCACGACCCATGAGGATCGCTGCTTCCACGGAGGAGATGTCAGTCTCCATATCGACGCGATCATCAAAGATCAAACTCTCATGTTCGGACTCGGAAATGGCTACTTCGATTGGCAGTTCACTCATGCGGAATTTCCCGTGCTGCCCGGATCCCTGACTGCTGCATCAGCAGTATCTGTCTCGGCACGAACAAAACCGCGATACCGGCCATTCGGGATTGCCATCAGCGTGTCGTGGCTGCCCACTTCCACCACCTTCCCATTCTCCAGAAATGCAATCTGGTCAGCATTGCGAATGGTTGAAAGCCGGTGGGTCACCAGGAAAACAATACGCTCCCTGCCCCATGCGGCGAGGTTACGCAGGACCTGGTGTTCCGTCTCCGCATCCAGAGAGGCTGTTGGCTCATCCAATATCAGTATGGGAGTGTCTCGTACAATCGCCCGGGCAATGGATATACGCTGTCTCTGGCCCGTGGACAATTTGCTGCCGCGCTCACCGAGTTCGGTAGCATAGCCCTGCGCCATCTGCTCGATAAAGCGATCGGCACAAGCCACCGTCGCCGCTGATTTTATGGCTTGCGGTGAGGCGGATGGATTGGCATAGCCAATATTTTCGGCAATCGTCATGGCAAACAGTACGTTCTGTTGTAATGCGATCGCGATATTTTCCTTGAGACTGCTGATTCGTATATCCCTGAGATTGATCTCATTAATGCAGACAGCACCCTCATCCGGATCATATAGCCTGAGCAGCAAGGACATCAGTGTGGATTTGCCCGCACCGGTGGCTCCAACGATTGCTGTGATAGTGCCCTTTTCTGCGCTCAGATTCAGGTCATGCAGTACCGGGGAGCCCGTCTTATCGG
>CAZNFE010000542.1:0-2029 GCA_964571945.1 uncultured Pseudomonadales bacterium | reverse complement strand
TCGCCTTCAGAACTCGTTCAGCAGGTATATTCCAGATACCGCTATCGATAACGCCAACTGTCCCATAGCCATTCATCAGCAATTATCAATCCGGGCTATTGGTGGAGCGCACATACAATCGCCCGTCGACAATCGTCAACATTATGTCAGCGTTAGTCATGGGTGATGCCCGGTGACTTATGATCAGGCGGGTAGTATCAGAGAATAGTCGATCGATTTCTGAAATCACGGCGTGTTCAATAGCCAGATCCACCGCAGAAGTTGCCTCATCAAAAATAAGCAGCGAAGGCTCCCGAAGCAATGCCCGTGCGATTGCAATGCGCTGTTTTTCTCCTCCTGACAGCGTACTGCCTCTCTCCCCCACGATGGAATTTACCCCCTGGGGCAGTTCAGTGATCATTTCACTGAGGCTGGCTAAGCGAATAACTTCTGCAATTTCTCTGTCTGATGCATCAGGTCGAGCATATCGAATGTTGTCGATAATACTACCTTTGAAAATCACCGTATCCTGTGCAACATAGGCGACCTGTCTACGCCAGTATGACGGAACAAGATTGGTTAAAGGTTCGTTATCGACCAATATATATCCGGCTTCAGGATCAAAGTGACGCATGATCAGATTCACCAGAGTTGATTTACCAATTCCCGAAGGACCATACAAACCCACTTTAGCACCAGCGCTGATTTTGATAGAGGCATTCTGCAAAATCATCCGATTACTATCCGGATAGCTGAAACTGACTTCATCGAAGACAATCTCGCCCTGCATACGCTTGTCCACCCGCTGCCCCTGAGCAGGGTCCACGTCAGGCACACTCCGCGTCAGATCCTGCACCCGCACCAGGCTAACGTCTGCACGTTGCATGGCTACATAAAGACCAAGCAAAGTTTGAACCGGCCCCACCGCCATGCCCAGGTAAGTGGAAAATGCGATGAGTGAACCCAGTGCAAAACTGCCGTCAATCACCCAATATCCTCCCACGATGAATACCAGTGTTCGGCTGGCCGAAGTCAACACCTGAGGTACCGCCGATGTGGTAAATTGGACCACCTGTAATCGAAGCAGGTCACCCAGATAGGAGTGATTAAGGTGATTTAGTCGTCGCGCTTCCTGGTTCTCTGTCGACATATCCTGGATGAATTTTACGACGGGTAGTGTTTCCACCATAAATGAGGAGATATCGGCAGATCTTTCACGCATCCTTTTCGTCTGTAGCTGAATCCTGGGGCGCATGAAACGCAGGTAGTACCATTCCATTGGTATCAGAATCAGGACCACAAGACTCAACTGCCAGTTCAGCCAGAACATCAATGCTACGGCACCCATCAGTCCAAGCAGTCCACTCACTGCGCCAAACAATCCATCCACTGCAAAGCGCTGGATTTCGGCAATATCACCATCCATGCGCGAAAGGACATCACCGCTACGGTGCCGTCCATGGAATGTAGGAGAGAGCGTCAACAAGTGTCGGTACACCGTCTCCCGTAAATCAAACAGAACTTGACCAGATAATCGTGTGTGCAGATACCGGATAAGACCGGCCAGTACCGTGGACAACACACCGACACAAAAAATCAGTATTGCACAGCCGAGTAACACCGGTGAATTTCTGGCGAGAATGCCGTCGTCAATCAATATTTTGGTCAGATAAGGTTGCAATAGTACCAACAGGGAAGTGAAAATCGACGTTGACATCAATATCAGTACCTGCCTGAGTCGCGGGCGTACAAACTCGAACAGCCAATGCATGGAATGCCTGAATTCAGTTCTTCTGGTCCAATCAGGATTCTTCTGATTATCGTCAGCTAGTAATCTCATAACACGATGTCGTCAGCTTAGATACTGTGGACTGATCATAGAGGGAGTCACTGCTATGCACCAGTTCCCTTCCAGGAATCGCTGGTAATGCAGATCAACATCCTACTATAATCGATTCGGCACCCTCACAGATAACAACAACATTACCTGCCACGGCCTCAAATTGAGACGGTTTCAGGTAGCGAGTGAGGATTCGCTGATGAACCCCTC
>CAZNFE010000541.1:0-2031 GCA_964571945.1 uncultured Pseudomonadales bacterium | reverse complement strand
GACTCAATATGCCACCGTCCTCGCTACGGCCACAGTTCCCGGTCAGGCTCCTAGTGAATACTGTGTACGATTGCTGCTTGCAATGTTGGCTCAATGAGAATTCAGTCTCTCGACAAATTTATTGGATGCAGCAATGGAAATTTCCATGTCTCTGATAAGCTTACCAATGTCTGATTTGATGGACCGGAATTCAGATTTCAATGATATGATCGCCTGGGCATTGAGATTATGTTTGAGAAATAACACCTGATCACGAAATGCTGCCAGCACTGGCTCCATTTTTTGCTCAGCGGAATGCATGGCATTCATCATGGTGTGATAGCGTGCTCTGGTTGCTTTCAGTTGACGCTGACTGGCTGCCCGCAGTTTTGGACTTGTGTATTGATCCAGTTCCGACTGCCATTCATCAAACAGTGCTTCAGATACATCTTCCACTGCTTCAATCCTTGTGGTGACTGTTTGTGCTCTCTCTTCGCTGTCTTCAAAGGCGGCATTGAGTTCTTCATATTTGTCCTGTAACTCGCCACCATCAAAGTTGACTACCGCAGAGAATTGTTCCAGAGCTGAGCTGAATTGTTGCTTTGCCTCTTCCTGTGCGTCGCGAGCGTCGACCACGCGATCAACCAGGATATCTCTTTTGTGGATGCCCAGTTTCTCCATGGCATCGTAATAGACAGTATTACAGGAGGCCAGGGGCACGATTAGCAGCAGTAACAGAAATTTGTACATGATTGTATTATTGCTCCTGATCCTTGATAGCGGCAACGATTTTATCCGTTCGCTTGTCAGCCAGATGGTTATGCACGACGAACAGTGCATGGATGACACCCGGAATCCAGAAGGCCAGGGTCAGAAATATACTGATGATTCCCTGGATGGGTTTGCCACACAAAAATACCGCAACTGGTGGGAGAAGAATAGCCAGCAAATAACGCATCATTTGTATCCTCACAGATAGCAGTCAGGTTGATATTTTGCCAGATTTGTAATTGATGTGCGACCAGAGCTCCGATGGAGGGCGCACTCTCAGGCTAGTTGGCGCAACAACCGGGTGGTGTCGTCAAATGACAGGCAAGCATCCGTGATACTCTGCCCGTAAACGAGTGACTCGAATGCCTGGTAATTCTGGCGTCCTGCCTTGAGGTGGCTTTCAAGCATAATTCCGCGGATGCCGTTTTGCCCGTTGCGTCTCTGTGCAATGAGATCCTCAAGCACCAGTATCTGCCTTTCCGGTTTTTTCTCACTATTGCCGTGACTGCAATCGACTACCAGTGCGCGTGGAAGCCCGGCGTTAGATAGCAACTCAAGCGCTTTTTCGATATGACCCCTAGAGTAGTTCGGTCCTGTTGCAGTACCTCCACGCAGGACCAGATGGGCGCCTGCATTGCCTGTAGTGACGAATAGTGCCGGGGCACCTTCCCTGGTCAGAGATGGAAACAGATGCTGATGGCGTGCTGCAACAAGGGCATCAACTGCCACCTGTATGTCACCATCAGTACGATTTTTAATGCCCACCGGCATCGATAAGCCGGACGCCAGTTGACGGTGCATCTGACTCTCTACGGTTCGCGCGCCGATGGCTGCCCAGCTAATCAGATCTGCATAGAATTGACCAAATGTGGTGTCAAGAAATTCGGTTCCACACGGCATACCAAGTGCCGTTATCGAGCATAACAATTTCCGGGCTGCCCGCAGTCCTTTATTGATACGGAAACTCCCGTCCAGATCCGGATCGTTAATTAACCCCTTCCACCCAGTGGTTGTTCGCGGCTTTTCGAAATCAACGCGCATCACTATCAGCAGTGTGTCATCGACATCTTTACTGATTTCTTTCAGGCGTTTTGCATAATCGATGGCGGCTTTAGGGTCATGAATTGAGCATGGACCTATTACCACGATCAGTCGATTGTCTTTGCGATCCAGAATATTTCGAACAGCTTTCCGACCTTCTGCTATGGTTAGAGTCGCAGCGTCAGTCACGGGCATTTCATTTTTCAGTGCAGCCGGTGTAATTAAGGTTTTCTGGCTGCC
>CAZNFE010000540.1:0-2044 GCA_964571945.1 uncultured Pseudomonadales bacterium | reverse complement strand
AATATCGGAAATCGCTTTCCACAGGTTGAGATCAATGTCTGCCAGACCGCCACCTTTCCCATCTGATTGAATATCCAGCATCTTTCCCCAGGGATCAATGACCATTGATTCTCCCCAGGTCTGGCGACCAGAATCGTGAACCCCCCACTGACATGCAGCGACCACGTAGCAGGCGTTTTCAATTGCTCGCGCTCTTGTCAGAATTTGCCAATGTGCTTTCCCCGTAACCCTTGTAAACGCCGCGGGAATACTGATTATTTGGGCGCCTCTGTGGAGCAAAGCACGATACATTTCCGGAAACCTTATATCATAACAAACCGACAAACCCATTTTTCCGACAGGTGTGTCGACGACTACCAACTCATCACCCGCCTCGAAATCATCCGATTCCATATAGTGTTTCTGATTGTCATCCACATGCACATCAAACATATGGATTTTGTCATATCGGGCAACCTCAACTCCGGAGTCATCATATACCAGACAGGCAGCTCTGACTCGTCTGCCAGGAACCGGACTCCCATCCGGCCTGGTAGTTATGGGAATGGTACCCGCCACTATCCAAATCTTGTAAGCACGTGCCTGTGAGGCCAAAAAGCTCCTGATTGGGCCTTCGGGAGATGCTTCTTGTGTGCCGATCCTGAAAATATCCCGGGTTGCCAAGGCTGCAAAATTCTCTGGCAAAACTATGACTGCAGCCCCCTTGCTGACTGCACTGGAAATAAGCCCTGCTACCACTTCAAGATTCTCTGCTACATGCTGACTACTGGTCAATTGAATGGTCGCAATACGATTCAAGGAGACACCTGCAAAGGTTGAGACTCTTTTTTGTCCGGCTCAGATTCTGCTTTAGGCTTCTCTTCCTTCTTGACGGAATCATCAAATATATTTACGAAAACGATATTTGGCTCATCTACCGTACCAGTAACCTTGTACTTTGCACTACTCAACTGATTAATCTGATGCCTGAATACCTTCTGTGCCAAATATACAGTTGCTCCAACGACTGGACTAGCCAACAGAGCAGAATACCAGGGCAGATTGCGGCTTACTGGAAGCGTCACTATCATGTCGCCTTCCAATTCGCTCGTTACAAGATCCATGACACCACCTACTTTAAAGGAACTTCCTGAACCTTCTACCTCAAGGGAGGGGGGACTGATGACACGTAGTTTGCCATTTTCTATCCACCATTCACCTTTTACCTTGTCAAACTCATAGCCATCCGCCACTACATCAGAGAAATCGAATCTGAAACGACGTGCCAGGGCTGCAAAATCAAAGATGCCCAGAACCTTCACGGCACCGCCACCTGTCGCCTGCACAAACCGCCCACGCTTCGAGCGGACCTTAATACCGCCACGGACAGATTCTTTCGTAAACATTAGCGGGGATCCAAACCAGCTCAACTTAACATCAAACTCAAAACTATCCCCCTCAATACTCGGTGCGTATCCCCACTCTTTGGCAGCAGCAGCAATATCGCTGGTCCAGACAACACCGTCGAACGTAGTTGATTGGTGGATACCATCAAACAACCAATCGACCATTCCTCCACCCCGTTCCTTATTTCCAATTTCCAGGCCTTTAACCGACGCATACAGGTCAGAAACCCGGATATCGTTCGCACCCGGTTCAAGCGTGAATTTCCAGCTGCCATAATCCTCACCCGAAAACATGAACTCGTCAATCTGGACATGCATTGGTACCAGGTCCTGAACGGTTAACTTCTCCAGGGGATCCTCAAGATTCGAGATCCCCGATTCCGAGCTTAATCGGAGGAAATCGAGCTTCACATCGATCGGTTCCTTATCGTCGTCATAAACTATCGTGGTACCGGCAAGTACAGCATTGCTCACGTAAATGTCCCAGGCTCGAGGGATACGATGTATATCCAGCCCGACGTCGTGTAACGATATTTCTTCTGTATCCAGCACACCTACATCCAGTTTTACTTGCCGTACCACCGAGTTCAGCTCATCTGACAGAGATCCTCCGGCGGTCTTTTCAAATTCCCTGGTAAACTGATCCTGGACTCCTAACC
>CAZNFE010000539.1:0-2052 GCA_964571945.1 uncultured Pseudomonadales bacterium | reverse complement strand
GGAGAAACACAGGAACTAATTAAAACAACAATTACAGGAATGTGTCGTACAAATAACAATCCTCCGGCAAAGCCGGAGGTATTTCGCTTTCAATGTAGTTTGGATAATGAAAGTTGCCTGGCCTGAAAACTGTTCGTCACCTGCTCGCAATATCCGCTGTCAAACAATTCCCAGCTCGATGAGGCTTTCAGCACCCGCACGGATAGCTTCTTCCACTGGGCGGGGCTGCCATCCGAGGGCGAGTGCTGGTGAATTATCAATCCGCTTGATCTTGCCAACATCACCGACAAATCCGGCTATTTCTCTTACGAAAAGAGCAAATATCCCAACCAGGATGTCAGGCATTTCGTGCCTTGGGATTTTCTTTCGATAGGCTGGAAACTGTTCATGCAAATAGTGGGCAATCTGCCTGAACCACATAAAACCATTTGCACAGAGAATCCGCTGCCCTGCCGCTTCTGCTCTTTCATAGGCAAGACGATGCAAGCTCGCTACATCACGGACATCAACAATTTCAAAACCAAGACGGGGTAACAGGGGTACCTTGCCTTTTAACAACTTCACCAGGGCTTCCAGTGATGACCCATAATCAGCATCCAGTGCAGGCCCCAATACCAGTGCCGGATTGATAGCCACCAGCTCAAGATCAATATCCGCGACAAATTCCCATGCACATCTTTCCGCAATGGTCTTGCTCTTTGCATAAGGCGTGGCTGACTTGTTATCCGGATTGCTCCAGTCGGCTGCGGTAAACAGATACTCCGATGCCTGATGACCACTTGAAACCGCATCGATGGATGAAGTAAGTACCACCCGTTTGATACCGTATTTCTGCGCTGCTTCGAGTACCATCATGGTTCCCTGCCTGGCCGGTACTATCACGTCATCTTCATTGCCGGGTTGAATCAGCGGTACTGGGGATGCCATATGGAAGACACCGTCACATCCCCTGACCGCATCCTGCCAACCACCAGGTTCGGTAAGATCTGCCTGCACCCATTCGATATCTGCTGCCCCTGCATGGTGACGGATCAGTACCTTTAGCAGCCCATCAACAAGAGCAAGATTACGCACACTGCCCCGAACCCGGTAGCCGTGATTGAGAAGCTCAATTATCGTATGACCGGCAATAAACCCGGAAGCACCGGTAACCAGAATCCTGTCAGGCACACACCAATCCTCTTGCTGGAGTTTGCTTGGGTTTCTTCAACTTACTCTGTCGATGCCTGCTCTGAATACTCAAAGTACGCATTTGACACGACGATCTTGTCTGCTACTGCTGCCTCGAATAGCACCCGCCCGGGACCGTCCTGCCATGTGCGAATCTGCAATTTGTCACCCGGATAGACTGGCGATGAAAACCGCACCTTTATTTTCCGGAATCTGGATGCATCATTATTGCAGATAGCGCCAAGCAGTAACTGTCCACAATGGCCAAAGGTACACAAACCATGAAGAATCGGCACATCGAAGCCGCCAAAATTGGCAGATTCCGGATCGATGTGTAACGGATTATAATCACCGGAAAGTCGGTAGATGTGCGCCTGGTTATCTGGAATCGATGCATCCACAGTTACCGCTGGACTCGTGTCAGGCACGGGTACTTTCTCTGAATAGGTCTGACCGCTGCCTTCGAATGGTTCGATATCACCGAGTTGTTCCACGCCGCGTCGGAATGAGCCATTCACCATTTTCACGCAGACATCACCGTCTCCGTCTGTAACGACACTCTCATACTCCACGAAGCCGTTCCCTTTCCCTCGAGGATGTACGCCAATGATTCGTGAACGAACACTCACCTCACCTTCAAGCGGTAAAGGTTTCACCATTTCAAGGTATCGTTCAGCATCGATATTTAATGGTCCTGGCGAATTGGGAACGGCAGCAAGGTCAACCGGGGCACCAGCTCCGCCCCAACGGATCGGAAAAGTAGGGAATACCGAAAATTTCGGATGTCCTTCGTAGATAAAACTCAAATCCCGAATACCGATACCCACGTAACCGGTCATTTTGGGCCGTTATTCCAGAGTCGATGAAGATTGCGTATAAGCC
>CAZNFE010000538.1:0-2074 GCA_964571945.1 uncultured Pseudomonadales bacterium | reverse complement strand
CGGAGGTATTTCGATCGGGAGCCCCTCAAAGGGGCTGATGATCGATGAAAGCGAATAGATCGCAGTATAACATGTGGTTGACGATACCCTTGAATGAACTCTGATAATCTCCACGGCAAAGCCGGGGGTTTTCGCTTTCAATAACCCGATTGAGTCAGTATGTGAACGACAGATGCAAGGCAGCGGGAAACCTGCTTGCAGAGTAATGAACAGTTGCGCCTGTCCTATGAATTCGCAGCGACCTGCAAACGTGTGTACTATCCTCATGTAAGGAAAATCCTTCAAGTGCCAAAGAGGCAATATTCGACCAGACAAATAGCGAACAACAAGCAGAGGAATACTCTACAATGGCTGATCCAGGCACCAGCACAATAAATGCAGAACAATCGGATACTGCGAACGGCCATAAGCCACTTTCCAGATTCCTGTTAGCGTCCTACGGCGCTCCAGCTACTCCACTGGCTCTTGCCGGTCTACCCATTGCGGTCTATCTGCCGGTTATTTATGCGGATTCCGATGGTTTTGGGCTGTCACTTTCTGTCGTTGCCTTGCTCATTACCCTATCCCGCTTCACCGACGTTGTTACCGATCCAATTATCGGTTTCTTATCAGACCGACTACGAACACGCTGGGGGCGGCGCAAACCCTTTGTCCTGCTGGGTACCCCGATTTATGCACTTGGGATGTGGTTGTTATTCATCGCGCCGGATGGCTTCGAAGATGTCACATTCCTGTCCTGGACATTCTCAGGCGGTTATCCCTGGATGTTCTGCATGATGTCCCTGCTTTACCTCGGATCCACCATTAAGGATCTGCCATACAGTGCCTGGGGAGCCGAGCTCTCGCGGAACTACCATGAGCGCACCCTGATCATGAGCTGGCGAGAGGGATTTAACGTTGCTGGTGCGCTCATTTCAGCTTTTATTCCGGCAATCATCCTGCTGTTCGGCTACACCAAACCGACCGATGCCGTCTATATCCTGGTTACCGGGATGTGCATACTCATGCCCGTACTGGTTACAAATGCCCTGATTAATGTACCTGAGTACCCCGTAATTGAGCAATCTACGCACCGGATTCCCCTCATTCAAGGTTTGAAGGTCGTGCTAAAAAATCAGCCGTATATTTTCCTGGTTGTTATTTTTGCATTCTCGAGTATAGGTTCAGCAATGACCAATAGCCTAAGCTTCTTCTTTGTGAAGCATGTGTTGGTTGCTGGTGATCTCTACGGTCTCTATCTGGCACCATACTTTGTCTGCCAACTCGCAGCCATTCCGCTGTGGTTCAAGCTGTCACGCAAAATAGGCAAGCATCGAGCAACCATGTGTGCAATCGGCTGGTATGCTTTGTGGTCATGCTTTATTCCACTGATCGCCGTTTCACCGCCTGAATGGTATTCGATATTCCAGATTCCCAGGCTGTTGGCGTTCTTACCCGTAGAGACTCACCAATCACTGGTCGAGTATTTTGATGGTATTGAGACGGGCAAATTCCTGTTCTTTATCGTCATCATGTGTCTGAAAGGCTCCGCTATCGGCGCTCTTTCTGCACTACCATCGGCGATGGCCGCCGATGTCGTCGATGTCGATACAGCAACCACTGGTGAGCAGCGAGCAGGCGCATATTTTTCAATCTGGTCAATGGTACGCAAAGCTGCGTATGCACTCGGTGTCACCATTGGACTCAGCCTGGCCGTTTACTTCGGGTTCGATTCACTGGCAGATCCGCGCAATACAACCAACTCCGAATTTACCTTGTTGATGCTGGCTTGCATCTATTCGGTAATTCCTGCGCTATTTCAGTTCATTGGTGTGCCGCTATTATGGATCTATCCATTAACGGAAGAAAAGGTGCGGCAAATACAGGCGAAGATTCAAAGCAATAAAAACAATCCTCCGGTAAAGCCGGAGGTTTACGCTTCTAATAATTCACAGTCCGATTAGAAGATATACGATAAAGAAAGTGAGCCATAGGAGTGACCATGAACCTGAGTGGTAAACTCACGGGTTCGGAAAACCTGAGCATAGGATATTTTTAAGCCCCGACAGATCATGCTGACGCCGACACTGGCATC
>CAZNFE010000537.1:0-2086 GCA_964571945.1 uncultured Pseudomonadales bacterium | reverse complement strand
GCCGTGACGCCCCATCGCTCACCCCATATTCGTGTTCAACTGCGGTTTCTAGGATAATGCTCCTTTCAAAAAATATGCTGATTATCAACTGAAGAGAATGATGGATAAGTACCAACCCGGTGACATCGAACAATCCTGGTATCAGAAATGGGAATCGAATAACTATTTCGCTCCCTCGGGAAACGGAGAATCGTTTTGCATCATGATTCCGCCGCCCAATGTGACGGGTACGCTCCATATGGGCCATGCTTTCCAGCATTCACTGGTCGATGCATTAATTCGGTATCAGCGCATGAAAGGCCGCAACACCCTCTGGCAGATGGGCTCCGATCATGCTGGCATATCAACCCAGATGCTGATCGAGGAGCAACTGGCAGCGGAAGGTATCCGTGCGTCCGAGTTGGGCAGGGAGAAGTTTCTGGAAAGAGCCTGGCAATGGAAACACGAGTCCGGCGGTATCATCTCGCAGCAACTGCGCAGAATGGGTGCATCCCTGAACTGGAACACGGAACGATTTACCCTGGACGAAGGCTTCTCCAATGCAGTGATGGAAGTCTTTATCAGACTGCACGACGAAGGACTCATTTACCGCGGCAAGCGACTGGTCAATTGGGACCCGCAACTGAAAACCTCCCTGTCTGACCTGGAGGTTATCTCGGAAGAAGAAAAAGGTCACATGTGGCACTTCCGCTATCCACTGGTCGATGGTCCGATCGACGGTTTCGATTATCTGGTGGTAGCGACTACACGTCCTGAAACCATGCTGGGTGACACCGCTGTCGCGATCAATCCATCCGATGAGCGTTATCAGTCACTGCTGGGAAAGGAGGTCGAACTACCGCTAACAGGCAGACGCATTCCCATTATTGCAGATCGCTACGTGGATCCTGAATTCGGCACCGGTTGTGTCAAGATTACCCCGGCACACGATTTTAACGATTATGAAATGGGGCAGCGCCACAAGCTGGCGATCATCAATATTTTTACGGAAACCGCACACCTGAATGATGCAGCACCCGTTAAATATCAGGGCATGGACAGATATCAGGCAAGGCAGGTAATCGTCGAGGATCTGGTCGCCCTTGATCTGCTTGATAGAATCGAAGATCACATCCTGGCAGTGCCCAGGGGTGAGCGAAGTGGCGCCATCATCGAGCCGTATTTGAGTGATCAGTGGTTTGTTAAGATCAAGCCCCTGGCAGAGCCTGCAATAAAGGCGGTGGAAGACGGAGACATCGCTTTCATACCCAAAAGTTATGAAAACATGTTCTTTGCCTGGATGCGGGAGATTCAGGACTGGTGCATCAGTCGTCAGCAATGGTGGGGGCATCGCATACCTGCCTGGTATGACACGGAAGGCAACATTTACGTCGCCCGAACGGAACAACTCGCCAGACAAAAATACGCACTGGCCGAGGATCTGCCACTGCATCAGGATGAAGACGTTCTGGACACCTGGTTTTCTTCACAGTTATGGACCTTTGCAACGCTGGGCTGGCCGGATAAAACCCCGGAACTGGAGACATTTCACTCCACTGACCTGATGGTCACCGCCCATGACATCATCTCCCTGTGGGTGTCACGCATGATCATGTCTGCATTGAAATTTACCGGGCAGATCCCCTTCAGCAAGGTTTACATCCATGGTCTGGTAACGGATGCAGACGGCAAGAAAATGTCCAAATCGAAAGGCAATGGGCTTGACCCACTCGACATGATCGACGGTATATCGCTGGAGGACCTGGTGAGCAAGCGGACCAGCAATCTGATGCAACCGCGGATGGCCGCACAAATAGAGAAGAAGACGCGCAAGGAATACCCGAACGGCATTGCAGCGTTTGGCACCGACGCACTGAGGTTCACCTTCTGCGCGATTGCAACCCGCTCCAGAACCATTCGTTTTGATATGCAACGGGTGGAAGGATATCGAAACTTCTGTAACAAACTCTGGAACGCCACCAAGTTCGTTTTAATGAATACCGATGGTCACGACTGCGGTGAAAACGGCGGGGAGCTCGCGGCGCGTGTTGGCGGTCCATTGATTATTTCTCGCACGCAGCCTACACCTCACGCCACTTGCCGGTTT
>CAZNFE010000536.1:0-2106 GCA_964571945.1 uncultured Pseudomonadales bacterium | reverse complement strand
TCGTGTAGAATCTACCAAATTACTGTTGATTTGTATCCATCAGTATTTGGCATCTATTCGTTAATGAGTCAGACATGGTGATATTCATTACGAACATTGGGTAATGATGGCCATGAGTAAATCCATGGGGCAGTAGTGGAAAAAGCAGTGAATGAAGCAGTTGATATAATTGTTATGGCCGGCGACAGGAGTGGAAGTCGGAGCGTATCAGGTAAGAACAAACTCTTTCTGGAATTCGAAAACATCCCGCTGTTGATTCATGGTGTCAGAGCCCTGGAGGAAGTTGATCGAATCGCACATATCTACATCGTTGGTCCCAGCATTGATATTAAGAATTTGCTGGCAGACTACAAAACCCAACTAAAAAATAACAAACCTATTGAGGTGCTCGAGCAGCAGGAAAACATCTATCAGAATTTCTGGTCGGCATTCACCCACATGATCCCCGGTTATTATGAGGGGATAGAAAAAACAGACCTACAAATTATGGATAAGCGGGTGCTTGCGCTGGCTGCTGATTTACCATTTATTACAGCTAACGAGATCAACGAATTTCTCGATAATTGCAGTAACGAAGAATTGGACTATTGTCTGGGAATGACCGAAGAGAGATATCTCAGACCATTTTATCCCAGCGCAGGGAAACCCGGTATAAAAATGACCTATCTGCATTTGCGTGAAGGAAACTACCGGCTCAATAATTTGCATTTGATAAAACCCTTTCGAATTCTCAATCGCAGTTACGTTAAAACAGTCTATGAACGTCGCTATCAAAAGCGCCCTTTCAATATCGTCAAAATGGTATACGACTTCATCTTCACGGAAGGATTCGGATTCAAACCGTTAGCGCTCTATGCCATATTGGAACTGGCTATTCTATGCAGATTCCTTGGCATCACTTCTATCGTCAACTGGCTCAGAAAGCGCGCATCGAAAGAGGAAGTGAGCGCTTATGCGGGCGTCCTGTTAAAGACACGTATTGGCATCGTTACCACTACAATCGGCGGTTGCGCAACGGATATTGATAACGATAAAGACTTTATTACTGCAACTGAAATGTATCATGAGTGGATAACCATGCTTAATCAGCCGCGCTAATCAGGCTGCAGGATATCCGAACTATTATTCACCCAACGACCATAGAACAACCCGTCTACGCTGCTGTACCGGACTGTAAAAAATGAAAAATAACTCCAGGCCGTCGATATTATGGTGAATCCAGTTGCTGAATCTTTGTATGAATATGGCCTCAATCTGCAAGCAGTTTTCCGCTTCGAAGAATTACCCGTAGCGCTCAGGCAAACCTTTATTCTGCAGGAACCAAAATCTACCGATTATCAATACATCATCCTGCTGGCCAACGGTGGGTCCCGGTTTTGGCAAAGCATGCAACAGGCAGGTATCCAGACTGAGCAGCAATCAGATCCGGTGGATAATTACTTCTATCAGATAATCAACGACCTTCTGGAACCCGATTTTGAATATAAGGTTGTCTACCCAGGCAACCATTTTCTACCCCTGCAAGGCCTGGGCAAGTTGGCCGGGTGGCACCATGAATCACCTTTGGGATTAGGCATCCATCCGGTTTTCGGGCTCTGGTTTGCTTATCGGGGTGTTATTCTGAGTAATACGAAATTCTCTCCCATCGAAAGCAACATGGCGCATAGCTCTGCATCACCTTGCCGCTCCTGTCAGGTAAAACCCTGTATTGCCGCTTGTCCTGCGAACGCCGTCCTGGCATCAGGATTCAAAGTCGGACAATGTTCCGATTATCGCCTGCAGTCCGAATCAGGCTGTCAATCACGATGCATGGCAAGATTAGCCTGTCCGACAGGAAAGGAGTACCGCTATCAGACGGCGCAGATGACGTACCACTATCAGCATTCACTAGCATCTATTAAAAAATACTTCGCCTAACCGGGCTCTCAGTCACTTTCAATAACAATCCTCTGGCAAAGCCGGGGGATTGTTACTGGACGACAGATTCCGGTCATTGTTGTTTTAGTTAGTTCCCGGTTATTCTTCGCGGCACCAGAAGGGAAGGCATGTCCGAGACTCGCTGTGAACCCATCCCTGGGCGCTCCGCACAGACGTCCTGTCTGTGAG
>CAZNFE010000535.1:0-2111 GCA_964571945.1 uncultured Pseudomonadales bacterium | reverse complement strand
GATCCAGCACGGGTAGTCCTGCCTGAGCGGCGGTTTTCCCTCTGCTGGCAGTGTCGTGACTAAATTGTAAAAGTCCTTCCAGAGTACTTCGAATGCACTTAGCGTTCCGCCCAGAGCTCGATCGATATAGCTGAGGAATAACACGACTTCCTGAAAACTATTGATCGCAATGAACGCTATATCCTGACTGACAGGCTGAGGTCTCACCCGTAAAACCAGTCGAGTGACGATACCCAGGGTCCCTTCCGCGCCGATGAAAAGATGCTTGAGATCATAACCGGTGTTGTTCTTTATTACCTTATTCATAGATGAAATCAGGGTGCCATCAGCAAGGACAACTTCCATGCCAAGAATTTGTTCTCGCATCATGCCGTATCGAATTACCCGGTTTCCACCAGCATTGGTGGATACGTTGCCCCCGATCGTAGCCGTGCCCCTGGCACCCAGATCCAGGGGAAACATTAACCCGTGGCCCTCTGCGGCTTCCTGTACAACTTGTAACGGCACACCGGCTTGCACTGTCATCGTTCGACTGTTTACATCAATCTCTTCGATTTTATTCATGCGTTCCATGCTGATGGCGACTTCACCGATATTGGTATCTGCACCATTGACCAGACCGGTTAGCCCGCCCTGTGGTACAACCGGTTGGTTATGCGCATGACATATTTGCATGATCTTGATAATTTCTTCAGTGGATGCGGGTCTTACCAGTGCCTTGGGAATCGCTCCCTGGATATTTATGTGCTCAAGATCCTGGCCCGTGATCACAGCGCCGTCGCTGAGTGCCTTCACCAGCACATTCACTACATTTGACATACAAATATCCTTCGTCCTGATCAATGGCAGGTAATTGCTGCGCGCATAATATCACTAAAATTAATCACATCTGGCGAATCGGAACGGTCAAAATATGAGCTCAGCGACATCCCGATAACTATTGGCGAAATGGACCTGCAAACCTGCCTGCAGATAATCCGGCATTTCCTCAAAATCCCGCTGGTTAGCTGCCGGGATTATCAATTCCGCAATACCTGCTCTTTTTGCAGCAATAACCTTTTCACGTATGCCACCTACCGGTAAAACTTTACCGGTTAGAGTGAGTTCTCCGGTCATCGCAATATTTCGGTGAATGCGTTTGTGCAACGCCAGAGACAAAAGTGCGGACGCCATCGTAATGCCTGCACTGGGGCCGTCCTTGGGTGTGGCGCCTTCGGGGACATGCAGGTGGATAAAAGAGCTATCGAAAAACACTCTTTTGGCATGAAAGGTCTCGAGATGGGATGAGATATAGCTATAGGCTATTTCTGCCGATTCTCTCATCACATCCCCCAGTTGACCCGTTAGCTTAAAGCCTCGATTCAGGGTATGCACACGTGATGCTTCAATAGACAGGGTGGTGCCACCAAGAGCGGTCCATGCCAGACCATTGATAATACCTACACCACTTGCCGGTTTTTGTTTAGTAAAAATGACAGGCCCAAGATATTCGGCAAGATCCTTTACTCCCAGACTAATTTTTCTTTGCTCTTTGCTGAGCAACTTAACAACGGCTTTGCGGATAATTCTCCCGAGTAGTTTTTCTAGATTCCTGACGCCAGCTTCTCTGGCATAGCCGTTAATTATTGTCTTTATGGCTGCATCTGAAATCTTCAGCTGTCCTGGCTTTAGACCAGCTCGCCGTAATTGGCGTTTCCAGAGATAGTGCTTGGCGATCTGTATTTTTTCTTCGGTTAAATAACCTGAAAGTCGAATGACTTCCATTCGATCCAGTAATGGAGCCGGTATGGTATCCAATTGGTTGGCGGTGCACATAAACAAGACCTTGGATAAGTCAACTCGCAAATCCAGGTAGTGATCCAGAAACTCATTGTTCTGTTCAGGGTCCAGTACTTCCAGCAGGGCAGAAGCCGGATCACCCTGGTACGAGGCGCCAATTTTATCCACTTCATCCAGCATGATCACCGGATTTGAGACGGACACTTCCTTCAGTGCCTGGACAAATTTCCCGGGCATAGCACCAATATACGTGCGCCTGTGTCCCTTGATTTCAGCTTCATCCCTCATAGCCCCAAGGCTGAATCGATCATATTCTACACCGACAGATTTCA
>CAZNFE010000534.1:0-2119 GCA_964571945.1 uncultured Pseudomonadales bacterium | reverse complement strand
TGCCTGCTCGCGATGGACATTACGACAAAGGTTTTACGGAGAGGTGCCAGAGTGGGTGAGTCCTGACCGGTGTGCCAGTGGCACACCGCAGCAGGATGAACGACCGGGCAGGACGCCCGGGCCGGGTGCGTCGCAGGGATGCCTGCTCGCGATGGACATTACGACAAAGGTTTTACGGAGAGGTGCCAGAGTGGCCGAATGGGGTTGACTCGAAATCAACTGACGGGGCGACCCGTCCCAGGGTTCGAATCCCTGCCTCTCCGCCAGATCCAAGGGATGTATACCAGTACGACTACCGGAGTGAACCCATCACTCCTGGTCTTTCAGGAGTTGCCTGAGGTTCGCGAACGGTTGACTGGTAGCGGATTCGTGATCATTTTCACCAGGAACGGTTCGACTGTACTGAGCCGTATCCACATACCGGCTGTGTTCATTGTCATGGCAATACACACAGAGCAACTCCCAATTACTGCCATCGGCCGGGTTGTTGTCGTGATTATGGTCCTTATGATGAACCGTCAGTTCCGATAAACCTGAATATTTGAACTCGCGCCCGCAGCGGCCGCAGACCCATGGATACAGTTTAAGTGCTTTATCACGGTACTCGGCTTCGCGCCGGGCTTTGCCTGGTGACGTTTGCTGTTTGATCTGATTCGCGCTGGCGGGATCCGACCCGGATTTTTCTTTCGCCATCAGCATTTCCTGAAAGGGTGGTTGGCAACGGTAGCTTGTTCTCAGGCACTGTTATGGGTGAATTATAAACCCCGCGCATCCCCGATCAACTCACTTCATTGGTCACGCCAAACCTCAGTCAGGTTAGTTTACTCCTCTTTTATCAAGCTTATGCTTGAGCAGAATAAGAACTGAAGAGTGCAGAAGGCAACAAGTGGCCTCAACTTACTCTATCCTTCCCATGCGCGATTCGATCCCACAATCGTGTTTCAAACCAGCTCTGCGTATACCAGTTGCTCGAACGCATCCATGAGGGCCATGCAGGAGGGATCGTAGAACGGCAATAATTGCATCAGAGTAACGCCGACGATCTGTTCCTCCGGATCTATCCAGAAATGGGTATTGCAGAGTCCGGACCAGCTGTAGCTTCCAGGCCGGCGTTTGTCCGGATCGCCACCGGCATGAATCTGGAAACCGAACCCAAATTTGTCTGTACCGGCACCGTGGGGAAACGGCAGTGACAGGTTCGTATCCACCTGATCCTGCAGTTCAACCATCAGGGAACCAATCTGATTGCTGCTCATCAATTCCACTGACCCGGGGGAGAGAAGCTGATGACCATTATCAGCCCCCTCGTTTAGCAACATCTGCAGGAATGTGCAGTAATCCTGTGCCGTTGACTTGAGACCGTAATCCCCGGCCGGTTTATCATCTGGAAAGCTATCCCGGGCAGTCAGCTCACCAGCCGCCCGGCTATGAATAGCCACGAGACGCGCGCGTTGGTGCTCATCAGGAAAATAGGTGGTGTCCTGCATGCCCAATGGACTGAAGATAAACTGCTGAAAAAACACATCCAGAGTCTGCCCGGACACAGATTCAACAATCATCCCGAGGACTCCTGTGGCAAGGCTGTAGGTCCAGCGCTCCCCCGGCTCATGCAGCAGTGGTGACCGCTTGTTTGCATTGCTCTTATCGGCCTCAAAGGCACGGATGGCATGGCTACTGAAACTGTAGCCAAATCCTGCCGTATGATTCAGCAGTTGTCGAATGGTCATCGTTCCCTGCAATGGCTTCAGCGTATAGGCGCTGGTCGCTGCATCAAAATGATCCACCACTGGTACATCCGCAAGCCAGGGCAGCAGTTCCGCTGCATTCTGATCCAGTGACAGGCGTCCCTGCTCGATCAGCATCATAATGGCAACAGAGGTCACTGGCTTGGTCATGGACATGAGCTGAAACATCGCATCCGTCTCGAGCGCTTGGCCGGTGCGAATATCTGCCGATCCCAGTGCCTGCTGATAGAGGACCTCAGTTCCGTTAGCGACCAGCATCACTGCGCCCGGCACCAACTCGGGACCGATATGGGTCAGAAGTTGCGTGTTTATTTGCTCTGTAGTCATCGCATTCCAGCCATTCAGGAAAGCTGACTACTTTATCTTACTTAAAT
>CAZNFE010000533.1:0-2125 GCA_964571945.1 uncultured Pseudomonadales bacterium | reverse complement strand
ACCCACATCAATTGTCTGTCCAGTTTTTTAAAGAGCGTCAGAACCCCACAGCCAACGCTGTATGAGTCCTGATCAGAGGACGCGTATTATACGTATTGCCCCTGCCTTTGCAACACTTCTTTGCATTTAAAATGAAGTTGCTTTGTTATGCTTAATCTCTGCCTCAACCCATCCTGATAAGGCCGTATCGCACTTGCTTTTCAGCATGAAACCGTGCTGGCTTTTTAACCGGAAATATCAGTTAGAAGTCAGTTTTGACAATCCCTGCCAATTTTCCTAATCGCTGCTCTGCGGATGGTCTTTCGATCGATTTTTCCGTCGTCGCTTCAGGGCCTGAAGCGGGCCGGATAGAATGTAGACAATGCCTATCCCCATCAAAACTCCCGGCGGATAGATGAATATCACCACGAACAACATGATGATGGCAAGCATATAAACAAATGGAACCCGGCCTTTCAGGTTGATTCCCTTGGGGCTGTAATAGGTGATATTGCTCACCATGAGCAGTGCAATAGCTGTGGTTAATATGCCGATCGCCAGGGAATACTGAAGACTGAATTCAACGTGTTCATATCCCAGATCACAGAACATCCATACCATTGCTGAAATGGTGCCTGCCGCCGCCGGAGTCGCCAGCCCGGTAAATGATGCACTGTCCGGGTTGGTGTTGAAGCGCGCCAGCCTGAGTGCTGAGCACGCCATTAAAAGGAAGGCCATCATCCAGCCCAGATTATTCAGTTCCGACAAAGTCCAGCTAAACAAAAGGACTGCCGGGGCAACTCCAAAAGCTACCAGATCAGACAGGCTGTCATATTGAACACCAAATTCACTCTGGGTATTGGTGAGTCGCGCGATTCTTCCGTCCATTGAGTCCAGCACGCCAGCTACGATGATCGCAATGGCAGCTTTCTCAATGGAACCATTCATGGCGGACACAATGGAGTAAAACCCTGCGAACAGAGCACCGCTGGTAATCAGATTAGGTAACAGATAAATCCCGCGTAAACGCCGCTTCTGTCTTTCTGTTTTGTCTTTGATACGATCCGTCAAATCAGCAACCGAAGGGCCTGTTTCCGCATTTTCCGGGATATCGTCTTTTTCCATGATGAGTCCTCATCAGATTCGAAATCAGTAGCTAAGAGTATTAAGGGGCCAGGATTTTCTCGCCTCTTGATAATCCCGCGACACCGGTTCGGACAACTTCAAGAACTACTGTCTCCGCCATCACTTGAATAAATGCATCCAGCTTGTCGCTGGTACCTGTGAGCTGAATGGTGTAGGCACCATGTGCTACATCTACTATTTGACCACGAAATACATCGACTGTTCTCTTTACTTCGGCTCTGTGGGTGCCAACAGCTTTTACCTTAATCAGCATCAGTTCCCGCTCGACGTGCTCACCTTCAGTCAGATCGGCCAGTTTGACGACTTCGATCAGTTTATTGAGCTGTTTTGTAATCTGCTCGATTTGCTGATCACTGGCGAAGGTTGTCAAAGTAAGCCTGGACAGCGTCTCGTCTTCTGTTGCCGCCACGGTCAGGGATTCTATGTTGTAATTGCGTTGCGCAAATAATCCAACTACCCGCGATAGTGCACCTGCTTCATTTTCCATCAGAATTGAGATTATTCTTCTCATCAGGTCCTCGTCCCTCTGCTCAGCCACATATCTTTCATCGAACCATTGGGTGCAACCAGCATCGGATAAACATGTTCCTGCGGGTCCACGTGAATGTCCATGAATACCAGTCGATCCTTCAGGCTGAATGCTTCTTCCATTGCTGCTTTCAAATCATGCCGATTATCCACGCGCATACCAACATGACCATATGAATCTGCTAACTTCACAAAATCAGGTAAGGACGACATGTAACTATGCGAATGACGTCCTTCATATTGCATATCCTGCCATTGCTTCACCATTCCCAACGCCTGATTATTAACACAAAATATTTTTAACGGCAGGTCGTACTGCGCACAGGTTGAAAGCTCCTGAATATTCATCTGGATGCTTCCATCACCCGTAATACACGCGACCGTAGCATCCGGATACGCGATCTGAACACCCATGGCCGCGGGTAATCCGAACCCCATGGTCCCCGCACCGCCGGAATTTATCCACTTCCGG
>CAZNFE010000532.1:0-2153 GCA_964571945.1 uncultured Pseudomonadales bacterium | reverse complement strand
AAACGTCGTCGATCTTTTTGCTGCTCATTTCTAAACGAAGTAGCGTTTCGGTACTCGCGCATCGAATCCAGATCAATGAGTACCGGCCCACCATAAGACATCAGAAAATTCGTATCTTTCAGATCGCCGTGGGCTAAGAAATTTGCTTCCAGATCAACCAGGATCTGTACCAGCCCGTGCAGATCCTGATCCGACACCTCGTCTTGCCGAAAGTATGCTCTGGCATCAGTACCCTGGGCACATTCAGCTATAAAATATGCACTCAAACAGAGCGGGCCCCATCTTTTTTCCAGGATCGCGACTGGTGTAGCCGTGGGGATACCTAAAAATTCCATCAAGTGTGCGTTGTACCAGGATTTTCGCGCCCGACTGCTCCTCAGTGACCGTCTTGCTGCTTGTACAATATTCCTGAAGTTATATCGTTTTACTACCAGCAACTGGCTGTCAACCGAGATTTCACTAACAGTCGCACTATTGCCATCCTTTAAAAGTCGACCTCGCAGCATGTATGGGTCCGGATCAGCCAACAGTTTCTCTAATTCGTTACTCCAGAATTTCCGTTCGCACAGCAGAAAATTGTGAAAGTCAGAATGACAGATGACTTGTGAGCACTCCCTGAATATCTTCTTCAGGTATCTCCTTTTACGTCGGTGTCGCTGCACCCGGGTTTGAGCAGCTAACCGCTGCACCATATCAATCTTCTGTTCAAAGCCTCTGGCGTTCTGATACGCTGGCAATACCGACCCGATCAGATAGTCATATTTTGGCACCAACTGGGCAAAAAACAGTCCCAGATTTTTCAATCCCTGACGTTTACTGATGGATCTCCCGAACCGCTTTTGGATTACTCCCCCACCATCAATCAGATAAATTTTCTCCGATTCATACAGAAAGTTCTCCAGGTGGATATCATGCTGTACTACCCCTGCATTGTGCATGCTGGCGATACTGCCCAGAACCTGACGCAAAATTTGTTTTCTTTTGTCTTCGATTAGGGGCTCAGCCCACACATCAAGAAGGCTCCTGGAATCGGACAGGCAGCTAAAGATCAGCACTTTACCATCCAGAGGAACATCACCATCCGCTAACAATTCAGGTGACGTCACATTCGCTCTGACAAGTGCCTGAATGCCACGCTTTTCTCGCGCATAATCTCGCAATCCAGCAGCGCCGAGAAAGATCTTGGCAACTACCGGCAGATCGCCGTGCTGGGCCAATACCACCATACGTCTGCCTGGCAACAAGCGAAGTATTTGGCTGCAGCGCAGATCCAGTTCACGCTCTGGTGTTAGCACCCGAATCCGAAATGGCACTTCAATATCCCGGTTACTTTGAATCAGATCACCGGTGGTAAGAGCCTTCTCGATACCCTTTAGAGCCATTGCCTCACACACACTGGCAGACTCGGTTTATCCTCAAGATACATTTTGTTTGCTCGTTTAATAACATTACCCCAGAACCGAGCGTCATCCTTAAGCGTACTACGCAATGATTTACCGCTGTATATGCACATAAATCTCGCCAAATCCCGGCTTGTCAGGCCAATGTCCATCGCCGAGAACAACAAACCGCTCACATCTTTTACGCGCCATCGAAACGGCGTCTTATTTCGGATCTGCGCCCTGTGAAGATCAATTAAATGAAGTTTCAAGCCAGCATAATCTGTTTCCCTCTGCATACTGTCACGAACTAAAAGGAAGTGGCAAATGTAGTAATCACGGTGATTTATGCCATTTTCATGGAGCTCTCGGCTTATGGAAGCTACTCTGTCAAGCAGGGCTTTCTTGAGTTTTCTCTTTGGTGGATGCACTGACCAGCAGGCACAATACTCTTCCAGGCTGACGGTATTCTCCAGCGCCTCGGTAATGATAAAAGACGACCTTCGAGCCGGGTTCATTCCTTTCACGCCATAAGCAGCAACTGTCATCGTATCAATGCCTAACTCAGTAAGTCGGTTTATGGCAAACCATTCCTCTGCAGCACTTAACACAGGCTTCCTTAACAGTACGAGATTCTTGATTATTTCCAGCCAGCCAACGCCTTTATGAATCTTGACAAAATAATTCTGATGCTGATGTTCGATGCGCAATGTGCGTCTGGACGCAACAGCCCGATATATTTCACCCTGCAGTTCATCCACTTGTCGAAATGGA
>CAZNFE010000531.1:0-2159 GCA_964571945.1 uncultured Pseudomonadales bacterium | reverse complement strand
TAATCCGTCCCTGTCTGCATGCCGCATCACCGGAAACGCCGCTGACGCTTCGTTGCCATCCTCTTGGAGATGGATTGCAGGTGTTCATCTCCTGCTATCGTAGTCTCAATCAACAAGCAGGTATTTCAACTACTCGGAACCTATGGTTATAACCGGTGTTTCCGGACATGCACTTATTCAGTACACTGTCCTCGGAATAACCTGGGATGATGCAACATGCCGGTATGGCTAACAAGCAACCTGATGAGGGTGCTGGATCTGATTTTCGCACTATTGCCGCAACCGATTCCTGATCAGAAGGCTCTTGCTGCCTGCAAGATTACCTCACACCGGGGTGAACACGACAACCTGACTATTTTTGAAAACACACTTCCCGCATTTGAGCGGGCAGCCAATGCCGGTGTCTGGGGGATTGAATGTGATCTGCGCTGGACCAGGGATCTGGTGCCGGTGATCTCGCACGATGCCACCGGCGAGAGGTTGTTCGGCCGGGAGGACCGGATTTGCGATTTGTCCTATCCCAGATTACAAGAACTGTTTCCGCTAATCCCTTCCCTGCAGGAACTGATTGATCAATTCAGTAGCAAAGTACATCTCATGATCGAGATTAAAGCCGAACACTATCCGGAACCTGCAAAACAGAAATCGATCCTGCAGCAAACACTGGCCGGCCTGACGCCAGGTCGGGACTATCATTTCCTGGCACTGGATCCGGAACTCTTCGTCAGGGCGGACTTCGTCCCGAACAGGTTTCATTTCCCAGTTGCTGAAGTCAACTGCAAAAAGCTGAGCCGTATTAGTGTGGAAAGAAACCTCGGCGGATTAACAGGTCATTTTTTACTGCTAAATGATAAATTGAAACGATCTCATGAATTGGCTGGTCAGAAAATTGGCACCGGTTTTATCGCATCGAAAAATTGTCTGTTCCGAGAGCTCAACAGAGGTGTTGAGTGGATATTCTCAAATAACGCAGTGCAACTTCAGGGCTTCAGAGACCAGTATCTGATCAAGCCACAAGGTGCTGGCCAGACTAGTAAAAATGCGCTTTGATGTGGCATTTCCCAGTTGCATTCACGTTTACACTGTTATATTGTTCGCGGCTCCCTGGTCGGCTGGTTCTGCGATTCCTGAATGTATATCTACTGATGGAATTAATGCACTGGAAAGATGATTTTATCTTTGTTCATCAACCGGCTTGGGATAGAATAAAACATGCGACGGGGTGTTTTACAAACACAGAGAGTTAAGTTATCTATTTGTTTTTTAAGGATTTATTTGAAATCAAACAGAGATTAACACTATCTGAGAGTCGCAACAGCAGGATTTATAGTAAGAGGTATAGAATTCAAGGTAAAGTTGTCACTGAAACGAGTCAGATTAACAACTAATCGAAACTCGATCACGGTATATCCCATTCATGATGCAGTTATCCTGGGCTTTACGCCGAATTGCTACAAATAAACCAGTATCAGGTAAGAGAAAATTATGTCAGATCAGATCGAAGGCACCGTCAAGTGGTTCAATGATGAGAAAGGTTTTGGATTCATTGAGCAACAAGGTGGAAAAGATGTTTTTGTACACTATAGCGCGATAGTAGGAAGCGGCCGCAAGTCGCTGCATGAGGGTCAAAAAGTCACCATGACAGTGACCCAGGGTCAAAAGGGACCCCAGGCTGAAGATGTAAATCCTGTTTAGATCACCAGTAGTTTAGGAAATCGCCAGATGGCCTTCCTAACCGATGTTTCTGGAAAGATAGCCGAATTGTTGTCGACTCACTGATTCGAATATCTGAGTAACCACGGGTTTTAAGTACGTGACGCGTTCCGGGTCTTCCAGTGAAGACTCTACGACATACGCATTTGAGCATGTGGCGGATTGCTTTGTTTTGCAAGAAAATTACCTATCAGCAATGAGTAGTTACCGGAGAGGTGTCCGAGTGGCTGAAGGAGCACGCCTGGAAAGTGTGTATGTCGAAAGGCATCGAGGGTTCGAATCCCTCCCTCTCCGCCAAATGCAAAAGGAACCCTTGTGGTTCCTTTTGCATTTGGCAAAGGGTCGGGATGAGAATCCTCGTGGGTTCGACAAAATGGCAGGAAAGCCATTTTGCACAGCCGCAGGCTGCCCGCAGGGCGAGTGGCATGGATGGCGCGAGTGTGCAG
>CAZNFE010000530.1:0-2175 GCA_964571945.1 uncultured Pseudomonadales bacterium | reverse complement strand
AGCAGACCGCTGTGTATGACTGGCTTGTAATAGAGAGTGTGTAGCGTTACGTTTACACTATGCGCAAGTCCCACTTAAACAAAAAAGCTCCGTGCCCTCCCTGTATAGAGAGACAGGGACGAGCCGTATAGTGCAATTTCATTCATTGGCTATCCCACAATTCATATTGAGATTTCAGTTGATGGTGCATGCTGACAGGGATCGGAGCGAAAGACCACTATTGTCCTGGCTCCCTCTGAGTTAGTGCGTCTGCAACAATTCAATCCAGTTTCCATCCGGATCCTCTACCATAGCGATTGAAACGCCTGGGCGAATTTCTGTAACCGGAAATGGAATCCGTGTACCGGCTTGCTGGCACTTTTCTACCATCTGTGCCAGGTTACTGCAGCTAATGGTCCAGTAGCGATAACCGGTTGCACCCCTTGGTCCGCCAGGTGCGGGTCTTGAATCCGGTTCCCTGTCGTTGACGACCAATTTGACGACGGTGGTACCGCAAATCAGTCGAGACATTTTCAAGCCGGGCAATTCCAGTTCCCCTTCCAGTTCCAGCCCCAGAGTATCGTGATAGAATTTCAGCATGGGTTCAATATCGGTGGTAACGATCCCGATATCGATCGAGTCCTTGGCTACTTCGAGTTTCATTTCTTGCTCCTTAAAATAAGTGTCCTGGTTCTCATGCGTATTCTAACCCGGATAACAGGTGGCTGCTGAAGTTGTATCAATGCTCCTGCATGCAATGTGGCATCAAGACTCGACGCGCAGCGGGTTTACTCCTGCGATGACTTGAAACGAACGCAACAGCTTGGTAGTTTGGCGTTGCTTATCTGGATACACGCCATTCCATTGTTGGAGAATAACGCAGTGCAATTCACACCGGAACATGAGGAAATCCGCCGTACCGTACGACAGGTAGTGGAAAAGGAAATCAATCCGTATATAGATGAATGGGAGGAGGAGGGTATCTTCCCCGCCCATGCGCTATTCAAGAAATTGGGTTCTCTCGGACTTCTGGGTATCAGCAAGCCCACCGAATACGGTGGTATGGGTCTCGATTACTCTTACAGTCTGGTTGCCACTGAGGAATTTGGCGCCGCAAGGTGTGGCGGTGTGCCGATGGCGATTGGTGTGCAAACCGATATGGCGACACCAGCGCTAGCCAGGTTTGGCAGCGATCGGTTAAAAAAGGAATTTCTCGCCCCCGCGATTGCCGGAGACCTGGTTGCTTGTATCGGCGTAACTGAACCGGGTGCGGGTTCTGATGTGGCGAACATCAAGACCAATGCGAAAAAGCAAGGTGATGACTATGTAATCAATGGCAGCAAGATGTTTATTACCAACGCAACCCAGGCTGACTATATTTGTCTGTTGGCCAATACCAGTGAAGCGCCCATGCACGGCAACAAGTCTCTGATTGTGGTGCCCACGGATACACCAGGTGTTTCGTTTAGTGAGCGACTGAAAAAACTGGGCATGCATTCATCCGATACCGCGCAGATTTTTCTCGAAGATGTTCGAGTTCCCCAGAGCTACAGAATAGGTGAGGAGGGGAAAGGATTTCCAATGCAGATGATGCAGTTTCAAGAAGAACGAATGTGCGGTGCAGCGATCGGTATCAAGGGCATGGAGACTTGCATTCAGGATACCATCGAATACACGACAGCAAGGGAAGCCTTCGGCGAACCCTTGATAAACAATCAGGTGATATCATTCCGCATGGCAGAGTTACAAACGGAAATTGAAGCGTTGCGAGCACTGGTATATCAGGCCTGTGAAGAATATGTAGACGGCAAGGAAGTCACCCGACTGGCGTCCATGGCCAAGCTGAAGGCAGCCCGGTTGGCCAGGGAGGTGGCAGATTCCTGCCTGCAGTATTGGGGTGGCATGGGATATATGTGGGATACATCTGTTGCCCGTGCCTTTCGAGACAATAGACTGCTGTCGATTGGCGGGGGGGCGGATGAGATCATGCTGGGCATTATTACCAAACTAATGGGCATCAATGCCAGCAAGAAAACGTGAAATGACACTGCCGGGAAGGAATTCTGATTTCGCTGTCAGGATTAATTCATCGGTGGTAGTCTTGTGTTTTCAGTAGCTTGCGCCCGTAGCTCAGCTGGATAGAGTGTTGGCCTCCGAAGCCAAAGGTCGCGCGTTCGAACCGCGCCGGGCGCGCCA
>CAZNFE010000529.1:0-2186 GCA_964571945.1 uncultured Pseudomonadales bacterium | reverse complement strand
TCCATGTAAGCTCCTCGTCGGTGTGCCGCATCACAGCATCCTTGCTGCCGGGGGTTCCAGGACAGCCCCCTCCCGATTCAGCTCTAAACATATACCTAAATAGCTTAAGTAAGTGCCATTCGGGTCGGTGAAACAATTAAGCGAGTGCAGTTTATGACAGAATAAGGCTACGCCATCTTGCTGTAATCTGTGCTGAGCCAGACCTGCGGCTTGATACGCACCTGAATACCACCAACATCAGTAGACTGATCAGCGTACTGATTACCCAGTTTCTCACCGACGTATCGAATGGCCATCGGCCTGGTATCCCGATCTGTATTCGTGTCGGCAATGCTAACTACCGGGCCTTCTATGGTCACATATTTATAGGGTGGTGTCTCATCCTGAGCACAGAGAGAAATCATCGTACCCAGCTCTATTAATTGACCTTTCTTGGAATCTCGGCCAATACCGACCAGCACTTCACCACCGGCTTCATATGAATACCAGATTGGCGCCGTTAGAGGTGCTCTCCCCTCTCTTGGAATCGAGATAATTCCAATATGAACACCCGCCAGAAATTCTTCACGCTCAGTACGAGTCATTTTTAGTGTCATGGCAGGCTCCTTAATTTTATCGTTAGCTCAGAATTTTCAGCGTCAGGGTTGTTCATGATTATCTTCCAAAAGGCAGCGGCTTATCAAATGAGATCGACTGATTAAAACCGTGTGCTAATTGCATCACGTCAAAATCACACCAGGGCTTGCCAACAATTTGCAACCCCACCGGTAGTCCATTCGAGGTGAATCCACAGGGTACCGATGCAGCAGGACATCCAGTAACTGTGATAATGCAGCAGGCAGCCATCCAATCTATGTAGGTATCCATTGTTTGCCCGGCTATTTCGTGTACCCAATCCAGTTCTATATCAAACGGGGGCACCTGGGTCGATGGCAATACCAGAAAGTCATGGTCATCGAAAAAGTCCAGCATTCGCTGATAAATCTGACTGCGCAGGACATCCGATTGCACAATTTCCTGCTGCGTCAATTTCAAACCGACTTCCACGTTCCATAAAATCGTATCTTTGACTTTCGACCGCCAGTTGCTGTCCAGAGCTTCCAGAGAGGGTATTTTGCTGACATTAGCCATGGCTCTCTGAACCTGGAATACCTGCATGGCATCATGCAGATCCGGTCGATCAGTGTCTATTGTGCAACCCAGCGTACGTAATGCGCCGAGACTTGTTTCACAAATGCTGAGAATTTCGGGTTCCACGACCATACAGCCCATGTCGCCTCCCCACGCTATACGGGTCCCATCGAAATTCCGATCAAGTGATTGCAGGAACTGAGCTCCGCTCTCCCGGATTGACAACGGATCTACCGGATCATGGCCGGCCATGACCGACATAAGCAAACAGGCATCCGGAACGTTACGCGCCATGGGTCCTGCAGTGCCATGGCGCGTCATCCACCCTGTGTTTATTGCACTGGACGGTACCCGGCCCATACTCGGGCGCAAGGCAAATATGTTATTAAATGCAGCCGGATTGCGCAGCGAGCCTCCCATGTCACTACCATCTGCCAGCGGTAGCATGCCAGAAGCCAGTGCCACTGCAGCACCACCGCTGCTGCCCCCGGCACTCTTCTGCAGATCATAGGGATTTCGGGTGGCACCATAAACAGTATTAAATGTATGGGAACCGGCACCGAATTCAGGCACGTTGGTTTTTCCTATAATCAAAGCACCTGCCTTCCTGATCCGCTCCACGAATCGACTATCTCGTTCCGGGACATAATTATCATACAATGGCGAACCCATGCTGGTGTGTATACCCGCCACATCAGCCAAGTCCTTTATCGCGATTGGCAGTCCATGCAGTGCACCGAGCTGTTCACCAGAGGCAATCCGCTGATCTGCTTCTGCGGCGAGTGTGTAGATCTGCTCATGGGGGATTAATGTGGGAATGGCATTCAATACCGGATTCAGGCGATCGATCTGGTCTAAAAACACCCGCATTACTTCTGTAACTGAAACAGATTTTTTCTTAATCTGGTCCGCTAACTCCACAGCACTCGTGAAACATAAGGAATCCGACTTAAGAGTCTGGTTAGCATTCATGTGCTGATCTGAATCTGATGTAATAGTGAGTTGATAGCCCTATCATATATGAAAACCTGCTGCAGACTCCACTTATGGGCAGC
>CAZNFE010000528.1:0-2202 GCA_964571945.1 uncultured Pseudomonadales bacterium | reverse complement strand
AGTGACGCTGCCATCTGCATTTGCTTTTGCGCCGAGCAATTCGCCCATTTCGGCATAGGCCTTATCAAGCACACGCTGATATGCCGCTGCCTTATCTCCAAGGCCATCGGTGACGCGCCTGGCTTCCTCCACGGATGCTGATGAGCTTATGATCTCTAAATGGTGGTCGCCATAAATCAGCGGCTGAACAGGCTCTCCCAGCACCGAGTATCCAACGGCAAATTCATCATCTGGATGGCCTCCAAACACCAGCTTAACGGAATCACGCAAAGCAGCATTTATGGTGGCTCGCAACTCATACAGCTCATTCGGATCAGTCTCTGTTCTTAATCGCGCAATCGCATGGTTCATCTTTGATTTTATTGCGTCTGCATCCGGCATGGTTTGGGTTGAGATTTCATCTTCTACTGATGCCAATTGATTTCTCACTTCTGCCTGTTCATTCAGGATTTCCAGATAACGAGCCTGTGCAAGATCAAGAGCATCACCAGTGGCAACTTCAAATAGGCCTGCATACCTGCTTGCACGACTTTCTGCATCGGTTAGCTGTGCAGTCAATGATGCCTGCTTTCGTTTCATTTCAGTAAGGTTGGTCTGGATGCCTGCAACCATGGAGTACCAGTCCACTTTCTGGGCAACTTCCATCAGCACAAGAGTTTCTATCTTCTTATATGGGAAATATTTTTTGTGATCACAGCCCAGCTTTCTTCGTGCATGACTGCATGCCAGATAATGGTATTCACCGCGTTTATCACTGTTGTTGATATAACGCATAGTTCCATGGCAGTGAATGCAGTAGCACATACCTTGCAACAAGTTGGAAAACTTTGTCCCCCTGCGACCACGCTTAATAGTCCTCTGTTTTCTGGCTGTTTGAGCTGCATAAAAAACATCCTCTGTCAGTACAGGTGGAAAATAGTCCTTGATAGGATCTCCAAGCGCTGTGCGTACTCCATTCTTGTGGCTGTATGGCTGAAATTCACCAAGCAACGCTCTATTCTGACATAACTTCTGAAGATACGTTTCATGCCATCCATTGGCTCTGCCCCATGATGGAATTTTTCTCTCATTGAGTTCTCTGGCGATGCGACCTTGCCCCATGCCTGCAATGGTCTTTCGAAACACTTCTCGAATCAGCTCTGCACGATCCTCGATCAGATCAAAGCTGTCTGTCTCTTCATTATACTGAAGCCAGTTCGGGCAGAATCTGGATAGCTTCTTGGTATGGGCATTGGCGACCTTCGCCTCCCAGCTTGCCCTAACACGTTTGGACTTCATCAGACTCTCTTCATGGGCGCGAGCCATGGATACCAGCGAGATCACAAGATTGCCGATATTATTGATACTGTCGGCGGTGTATTCCTGCCGATCAGCCAAGGTTACGATTTTTATTCCTGCTGAGAGGATACTGATAAACAGGTTCAGGGATTTGGTCAGCTCTTCACGGGAGAGGCGATCCAGTGATTCCAGAATCAGCACTGAGCCTGTATCAATATGACCCTGATCAATCAGGTCGATAAACTTTTTCAGAGACCCTTCAGTTCGATTGGCTCCGCTGTAAGCACTAATCCCCAGATCACGCAGTGAGCTATCCAGTTGATAACCATGTTCATCAGCCCACTGGCGTGAACCTTCAAGCTGGCGGCGAAGGGAATCCCCCTTGATCTGTTCCGGTGTGGAAAATCGAATGTACGAGTAAGCTTTTTTCTGCATCATAGCCTCCAATGAACTTATCTATCGGCTCATTGTGCTATAACTATAATAGGTGTCGCCCTACGGGCTGCCTATGGCAGTCCAATCCTGCTTCCTGCCGGGTTGTCCTCTGTCTTGATTCTGTTGACGCAGATTGCGGACAAACGGCGGGTGATTTGGGGCGCTACCTATAGAAGCTGATCAAACTGTGTGCGCGTCTCTTGCATCGTGCGTTGCAGGGTTTGCGGCGTGTGGATGCGGCAGTGGCGGCGTAGGGTTTCCCACTCGGTGGCCTCCGCTGAGGCCGGAATCTTGCGCGATGATCGCCATAACTCGACCCGCAGGGCGATTTCGATCTGCCGGTATTCCACATAGTGCTGCGCCAGTTGGGGGCTGTACTGTTGCCACAGGGTGGGGGCGGTAGCTGGAATATGGTTGAGGATCTTTGCGGTGCTTCGTTGTGGAATATGAAACGCCAAGCGAGCAAATTGGGCGAGGAACTCAATATCC
>CAZNFE010000527.1:0-2212 GCA_964571945.1 uncultured Pseudomonadales bacterium | reverse complement strand
ATCTTGTGTTCAACTGCACCAATCCTCTCAACAACTCTGGCCGCCGCGTCCAATTCAGCACGGTGACGCTGACCATAGTCAAAACTCAGCGCAAAACAGGCATGCCCTTCAGCCCTGGCAATTGCCAGCGTAGTCGCTGAATCCAGCCCTCCCGATAAAAGTACCACTGCACGTGATGCCATTAACTTTTCCATACCTGATTCATCACAAAACGGTACCCCAGTACAACACAGTAACTACTTACACCCTGGTAGCAATTAAACACCCCGTTTATCTCCCCACAAGTACTTATGCAACTGGATTTGTAACCTGACGTTCAGTTTGTCTTGCAGAATCCATTCCGCCAATTGAGTGGAATCAAGCACGCCATGATTTGCAGACATCAGGATCTCCGGGACTTTCTCGCTCAACTTGAACGCAACTATTTGTCGTTTCGACCATTCATAGTCACCGCGACTGCTGATTACAAATTTAATCTGGTCGGTTTCGTTCAGGTAATCGAGATTAGTGTACAAATTACGATGTTGTTCGCCGGAATCCGGTGTTTTCAGATCCATGACCTTGACTACCCGTTCATCCACTTTTGAAATATCCAATGCACCGCTGGTCTCCAGTGATACCTGCAACCGCTCATCACACAAATCTGACAGCAAATCCAGACATCCTTCCTGAGCCAGCGGCTCACCCCCGGTCACCGTCACATAATTAATGTCATAATTAACTACCTGCTGAACAATATCTCTCACCTGCTGCATTTTGCCGCCGCTGAATGCATAGGCAGTGTCACAATAACGGCATCTCAGCGGGCAACCTGTCAACCGTACAAACACCGTCGGGATGCCCGTAGTATTGGCTTCACCTTGCAGAGAAAGAAATATCTCGGTGATTCGCAGAGATTTCGACATAGGTATCTGATTTGTTTTGACAGTTGCAGGTCAGCTTATCTGGCAGCTTTGAGTCACTGATCGCAAGCGACCTTATCCCTGAGATAGGTCTCAGCCAATTTAGCCACGGTAGTGCCCTGATGCTGTTGAATAACCTGAGTTAGGATATCACGTGCCCTGACACAATCACCCATCATGTTATAGACTTTACCGAGTTTAAAGGCTGCATCAGGTACCTTTCTGCTATCGGGAAAGAAGGAGATCACCTGAGCCAGTGATTGCCTGGCCATTTCATAATCGGGATCCGGCATGGCCGCATACACCTCGCCGAGCCAATAATACGCGTTGGGCGTATACTGTCCTTCAGGATACTCACGGATAACTGTATCGAGTTGTTTAATCGCCAGATCATATTGACGACTTCGAATTAGTTTCAACGCTGTATCGTACAGGCTTTTTTCATCTGCCGCCGACTGATCTGCCTGCGGTGCCTGCCCTTCCTTTGCTCCATTGCTTTCAGCATCGGGATTAACTTCCGGGCTGTTGACAGGAATTTCAGCCTGGATCGCACCGCTTTGACCGATTTGCCTGCGAAAATCTTCCAGGCGTCTATCCAACTCCAAGTAACGATCCGCATCCGTGCTCTTCATGAGCTTAATTTCATGGCTCAATTCTTCGACCCTGCCTCGCAGTTCCTGCACTTCCTGCTGCAAAACCTGTCTTTGATAGACACTTTCAACCCCGGAATCCTCTGGTTCGATTACCGGTGCTCTGAAGGGTTTGTCCTCATCGTTCAAAGATTCAACGGCGATTGGGTTTGCCGACCGGGATTGATCGGCGGCATACAGAGGCCACGCTGGCACTAGTAAACATGCCAGCACAGTTGCCTGAAATGTGGCGGGTATCGGGGTCACAGGAAATAGCCCCTGATTAAACACAGCATGCTGCATACACGCACAACATTCAACTGAACGGTTTCACGCACTACCGGTAGGTTATTTCCACTCTGCGATTCATTGACCAGGCAGATTCATCATGACCATCGACAGCAGGTTTTTCCTCTCCGTAGCTAATGACTTCTATCTGGTAATTGGACGCACCCTGGGAGGTCAGATAAGCCCTGACTGCGTTGGCTCGGCGTTCACCCAGAGCCAGGTTGTATTCCCTGGTGCCACGCTCATCGGCATGTCCTTCAAGCCGAACCCTCGCACCGGAATTTGCTGCCAGATAATTGGCATGCTTAATCAGAACTGCCAGACCCTGACGTTTTACAATAGCCTGATCGAAGTCGAAGTAAAACTTCCCCTTTCCAACGGCCACGTATTCAT
>CAZNFE010000526.1:0-2218 GCA_964571945.1 uncultured Pseudomonadales bacterium | reverse complement strand
TCTTGCTCGTAGATGGGTCCCGTCAGACCTGAGTCCCGGTTTAGGCTTCTAAGGCCATCCGCGCTGCGTCGTTCGTGAGCCAGAGTGGTCATTGCAACGCTCCAGCCGTTGCCGGTCTTTCCCACCAGCAGTCCTGACTCGATTCTGGCATCGGTCAGGAATACCTGATTGAAGGAGGCGTGGCCATTCATCTGGCGGAGTTGTTGCACCTCCACACCTTCCTGTTCCATGGGGAGCACGAAAAAAGACAGCCCCTGGTGTTTGGGAGCATCCCAGTCGGTTCGAGCCAGCAGCAAACCGTATTGAGCATGGTGTGCGCTGGTTGTCCAGAGTTTCTGGCCATTCACTATCCAGTCTTGCCCGTCAAGGTCTGCACGTGTGGTGGCACCCGCCAGGTCAGAACCGCTGCCAGGTTCGCTGAATAGCTGACACCAGGTATCCTCACCGGTCAGTATGCGGCGTAGAAACTGATTTTTTTGTGTATCAGAACCATGTGCCAACAGTGTTTCTGCGGCCAGCATACGGATACCGGTTCTTGCCACGCCAACCGCATTGGCTGCGGAAAACTCTTCATTGACGACGGGGATCCAGGCAGCGGGCAGATCTCGCCCAAACCACTCTCTCGGCCACTGGGGCACGCCCCAGCCTGAATCGGCCAGCATATTGCGCCATTCGACAAGGCCAAGTGCAGGATTCCAGTTAGCTGCCAGCCAGGACCGTACTTCGGCCCGGATGGATGTTTCGTTCAGTTTGCTCATGAATGTCACCCTGTCGTAATCTATGCCTGCCAACTTTTCATCATCAGTTCCCGGTGATACCCCGGATCGCCCAGGAATACCTCGGAGCTTTTGGCACGCTTAAACCAGAGATGTGTGTCATGGTCCCAGGTAAAACCGATCCCGCCATGAATCTGAATGCAGTCTCTTGCTGCCTGCATATAGGCATCGGACGCACTGCTCTTTGCGAGTGAGGCAATGGCAGGCAAGTCGTCGGCACCTTCGTCTACTGCCGATGCAGCATAGTAGGCCCCCGACCTGGCGAGTTCGATTGCAACAAGCAAGTCAGCGCACTTGTGCTTAATCGCCTGAAAAGATCCGATGGTACGACCGAATTGTACCCGCATTCCGGCATACTCAATTGCCGAGTCGAGTAGCTGTTGAGCGCCGCCCACCATTTCGTTGGCCAGCGCGATCGCAGCTAGATCGAGGGTTCTTGCAAGTGCGTTTGCAGCTATATCGGGATCTCCCAGCAGCTCTGCATGTACATCCTTGAATTCCAACCTGGCCTGTTTGCGGGTCGCATCCATGGTCTTTAACTGTGATCGTTTGAGACCGGTTGCATTACCGTCAACCGTGAAGAACGAGAGACTATGATTACTCGACTGGCGGGCTATAACGATAATCTGGTCTGAGATATGGCCATCCAGTACAAAGCTTTTCACCCCATCGAGTTTGAATGCATCACCCTGCTCAGTCGCAAGAAGTTTAATTCCATCAGCATCCCAACGGTTATTCGGTTCGGTAAAAGCAAGTGTAGCCAGACAACTGCCTGAGGCTATTTTCGGTAGCAGATCGAGCTTTGCTTGTTCTGACCCGGCATTTAAAATTGCCGTCGCAGCCAGAACTGTTGAAGAAAAGTAAGGCGCGCAGAGCAAGGAGCGACCCATCTCTTCCATCACGATGCCCAGTTCGACCATGCCGAATCCCTGGCCGCCATACGCCTCAGGGATGTGCAGCGCCGGAAGCGCCATTTCTTCGCTGAGTTGCTGCCACACAGCAGGGTCAAATCCCCGGCTTTGTTCCATCAGCCTGCGCACTTCGTCTGGCGGTGACTTCTCCTGCAGAAACCGATGCACTACATCGCGGAATTGAAGCTGTTCATCTGTAAATCCGAATCCCATGAATATATCCTTATCAGGCAGGGGCAGCAGGGTTCAAGTCTGCCAGTATACGCTTAAAAGACAGGTTGCTCTGGTTCGCCTGTCAGCTACCCGCTAAAAAAAGTGCAGTTCGACTCAGCACAGCAAAACAAGTTCGGATAAATAACAATCCTCCGGCAAAGCCGGGGGTTTTCGCTTTCAATAATTTTCGTGTTCTGCTCGAAGAATGCTAGCATACAAAACCATTCGAATGATAAGGATATGCCACCGTGTCGACCAGGAAAACGAATTGCGTACTTTGTGCCAACGCCTGCGGCCTGGGCGGAACCATTTAGGATA
>CAZNFE010000525.1:0-2221 GCA_964571945.1 uncultured Pseudomonadales bacterium | reverse complement strand
TCTTGGTGTCACAGTGGACACCTGCGCGGAACTGTCAGGGCTCGTCTATATTGAGCCCCCGTAATGGTTTCAATCTATTACTGTTCGATACGTTACTGCTCGATACGACTTTAACGGACCATCTGCTGATAACCACGCGACTGGAATCCGGTTGCAGCATAGAGCGGACAAAAGCCCAGCCACGCTGTCGAAACCAGCAGCGTACCTACCATGCTCCATGGCAACAGATGCGCGTCCTGAATACTGCCGACAATCATCGCCAGTCCGATCCATACCCGAATCGACCGGTCAAAGCTGCTGATCGCACCGGAACCCGACTGAAAACATTCAGCCTGTCCCGAATTACTTGCCACAGGTATTGATACCCAGAATCGGATAGATCGGGCAGAATCGAATCAATGATGTCAGTAGAAACACGGCGCCCGCACCGATCGCCACATAACCCCATGGCGCATCCAGAAGCCCCATTGCACCCACAATGATGAACGCAACGCCTAGCAACATCCGTAGAATTCTGTCCATACCGCCTACATTCGCTTTCATATCATATCTCCCGTACCTGTTCTGTTGAGCGCAGAACCGTCTATTAAGATTGGCGTATTATAATATGTTAATATAATAAGTAAACCATTTATTTAGTCGGGTTTATTTTCTCGGACAGGAATTGACCCCGAGAACAACGTAGAGCGGACAAAAACTGATGACTGATGTCAGCGCGAACACCGCACCTACACCCATTGCCACATAGCCCCATGGTGCACTCAGAAGTCCCATTGCACCGGCCACAATCAATGCAATCCCGGCCAGCAAGCGAACAATCCTGTCGATACCACCTACATTTGCTTTCATATCATACCTCCTTCATCTGGTTGATGAGGGAGAATACTACAATCGCAAATGCAACGGCTCAGTGACATTGTCACTTTCCGGAAATGATTTGAGAACCAGATATATCAGTTGAGAGCAGGAATCGTTGTATTTTTGCCAGTTGAGAAACAGCAGATCACAGCGAAGTTAAGGACACGCTGAAACACTGCATCCATGGCAATGTCGATTTCTGGTATAAAGAAACCTACTCAGGTTGAACAGACAGATGCTTTCACTCTGCCAAGGTCACTCTGCAACAGCTCATCATCCACAGCACTGCTTTTAATCAGCTCTGCAATCGTATCGATATGGGCGCCGGATTCCTGCATACGATAATAAACCCACTTTCCCCGACGGTCAGCTTCGACCAGACCGGCACTCCTGAGCGTGTTCAGATGTCTGGAAATCGTACTCTGAGGCAATCCAAGTGCATCGGTCAGGTGACAGACGCAGAGTTCTCCCCGTTGCACCAACAGGTGGACAATTCTCAACCGCACAGGGTCGGACAAGCCTTTAAACAGGTGAAGAAGATGCATCCTCGCATCTTATGCGGTAAATGACGCATGTCCAATCGTACCGAATCATAGTAGCGGAAATTCCAGTGACATCATACATAACTATTCGTCTCTATTATGCCCCGGAACTTCCCCATCCCATTATACCTGACCCTTTGCCTTCTTTGCCTTTGCCTTCTTTGCCTTTGCCACTTTGCCGGTCTTTGATCAGAGGCCCGGTCTCCTGAAATGCTTGCGTGCACGATCCACTTCGGTCCTGATTACACACCCTTCAACATGATCGTTAACCAAACCCATGGCCTGCATAAAGGCATAGACAGTGGTCGGCCCAACGAATTTCCATCCCCGTTTTTTCAATGCTTTCGATAGAGCAATCGATGCCGCGGAGGTTGATACAGTTTGTGGGGTCACCAGCGCCTTCTCATCCGGCTCATAAGCCCAGATAAATGCAGCGAACGAACCTTCCTGAATAACAAGTTGTCGGGCGCAGCGGGCGTTATTGATGACCGCCTCAATTTTACCACGGTGGCGCACGATGCCAGCATCCTTGAGCAGGCGCTCAACATCGCTCTCGGTAAAGCAGGCGATTTTGTCGAAGTCGAAATGGTGGAATGCTGCCCGGAAATTTTCACGTTTGGTCAGAATCGTGCGCCAGCTTAGCCCTGACTGGAAACTCTCCAAACTCAATTTCTCGAACAGGCGATGATCATCATCTACCGGGAACCCCCATTCATGATCGTGATAGTCGAAAAACTCCGGTGCGGCCGCGCACCAGCTACAGCGGGGTTTAGCATCAGAAAATGCTGTTGTTGTGTTCATACGTATCCTCCTTACACAGC
>CAZNFE010000524.1:0-2225 GCA_964571945.1 uncultured Pseudomonadales bacterium | reverse complement strand
TTCCTAAAGCTAATTAAGTAAACTGTCCCCGATTTCCCTGTTCTAATTAAGTAAACTGTCCCCGATTTCCCCCTGTCCCCGATTTCCTTCACACATGTGCCTGCAGAAACTTGATTACCCGGGCTTTAGTCTCATCAACAACCTCCGGTGTTTGCCACACTTCGACCAGTTCCGCATGCGCCGATAGCGATGCAATTTCCCGGGAAATCTCTGCCGGATGATACAGATCATTCCCCATCAGGACTAACAACGGCGTCGCACAGCCGCGTACAAATGCCCGATCCACGTTAAACAGAAAATCACCATCGTACATATTGCTGCGAAAACTCTTCCAGTCCGCATCGGTTACAGATGTGCGAGAGACCCTCAACTCATCTGCCCAGCTATCGAACATGGCATAGAATGCCGGACGATTCTCACTGCTAAGACCAATCGTCTGCTGCAGCACTACAGCAGCGACCCGCTCCGGAGCAGCTTGCAGAACGCCGAAGCAATAGGGACCACCGATACAGCCACCAAGCAGGTGGCAACGATCTATGTCAAGGTAATCGAGTAGTGCCAGATGGTCCGAGGTGTAGCTGTGCCAGCCATCAGCAGCAGTAACCGGGGCTACGGACTGACCTGCATTCCGCTGATCCATCGCTATCACTCGAAAATGATCCGATAGAACCTCGATCGGATTCCAGGGACCGCCCTGCCAGTAGGAAATAGCCGAGCGCATACCTCCGGGGGCGAACAGCAGAACAGGGAATCCGCTACCATATTCTTCGTAGTACAGGCTGACAGCTTCACGTTCAAAAATTGCCATTATTATTTTCTCCGCTGCGGGGCTCGAACCGTTATCTTCGCAAGTCCCGGTCCGGCGCACAAGACCGCATGCGGGCGACAAACATACCGGAATATGCTGAAATTGGTCATCCGGTTTACTAAAATTGATTCTTTCATTAACCATCCTGGAAAACCAATGGGTTCGGAGAAAACGGTTCAATTTCGGCCAGCTACTCAAACGGAGATACCACAATTCACCGCACTGATGAAATATGCGTTCACCGACGAAGAGACTAGCGAAGATGATGAAAATATGCTTCCGGAGTGGACCCTGTGTGCCTTCGAGAAAGAACAAATGGTCGCCTCCTCTGCTGTGTTTCCCTTCAAAATTCGGTTCAATGGCCAGGGTGTGCTGGCTGCCGGTGTCACTGGTGTCGCCGTAAATCCGGGTTATCGCCGGCAAGGGCTGGTCCGGGAGCTAATGACACGAACGCTGCTACAGGAGCATGAGAAAAACGTCCCGGTTGCGATACTCTGGGCATCCATGGGAGCCATTTACCAACGCTTCGGATATGGTCTGGCAAGTACTCATGTCAGATATTCATTTGATCCAAGAGTAGCAGGATTTCAGCTAGACAGTCCGGTTCACGGAAATACCCGGCTATACGAAAAGGCTGATGCCCTGCCTATCATCAGGAACATCTATCGGCAATATTGCATGGAACGCAATATGCTCATTCACAGGCCTGATCGAATGTGGGAAACCATGTTGCCTGAAAAAGGCAAAGACAAACCCTATATCGCTATCTTCTCGGATGAGAATGGACAACCCGGGGCCTACAGCCTGTATCAAACCAGGTGGATGGGTACTTCCCAGGCCGGTCCTGACCAGAAACTCACCGTTCAGGATTTCTGCTGGCTCGATATGAACAGCTACCGGGGCATGTGGGAGTATTTGTGTGCCCATGATCTGGTCGGCGTGATCGATTGGTCCTTTGTTCCGGAAGATGATCCGGCTCCGGGTCTGCTGCTGGAACCAAGGGCGCTGCAACGACGCACGCTGGATGGCATCTGGTTGCGTGTCATCGATGTGAGCGCATGCCTTGCAGGCCGCAATTACGATTGCCCTGGTGAAGTCATTCTGAAGGTGATCGACGATGAACTCTGCCCATGGAACAAGGGGATATACGAGCTAACCAGCAACGGCACGGCCTGCGAGGTAAGGCGACTGGAACAAACCACCAATGTTGATATTGAAGTATCCATGCAGGGACTTGCCGCATTAGTATCCGGCCATAACAAGCCCAGTTGGCTGCATCGGATTGGCAGGATCAACGCGATCAGGCCGGAGCGATTGGCTGCCATTGACAACCTGTTTGCAACACGGTATCGGGCTACCTGCGCTAACGACCTTTAAGTGTTGTGCTGAAGCGCATCTCTTCCCGCACACTGGTGCA